>DATHFS010000001.1:0-4280 GCA_035317975.1 Cyclobacteriaceae bacterium
CTGATGAACATCGTTGGCTGTCTGGATACGCCTACTTCGGGAACCTATATGCTCAATAACCATATGGTAAGTGAGATGACCGAGAATGAATTGGCGGAGGTTAGAAATAAAGAAATCGGTTTTGTGTTTCAGACATTCAATCTTCTTCCCCGTGCTTCCGCCTTAGAGAATGTTGCTCTGCCGCTCATCTACGCGGGATACGGCAAAGGCGATCGCGATGAAATGGCCATGGCTGCCCTCGAGAGCGTTAGCCTGGCCGATCGCTGGCACCATAAACCGAATGAGCTGTCCGGGGGGCAGCGACAACGTGTTGCCATCGCCCGTGCTTTGGTAAATAGCCCTTCCATCATCCTGGCCGATGAACCCACCGGTAATCTTGACTCCAAAACATCCTATGACATCATGGGATTATTTCAGGAACTTCACGACAAGGGTAACACGATCATTATGGTGACGCACGAAGACGACATTGCCCACTATGCCCACCGGATCATTCGGCTTAAGGATGGTTTGATCGAGTGGGACCACAAAAATGACAAGGTCAATCGGAGCGAAGCTGTTCCGCAGGTCTCGTAGTTTGTTTCCCGCAGATCGCGCAGATTTACGCAGAAGCTTCGGCTGCAACACTAAGCCGTCAGTCAGCGTTCGGAAGCGCTATAGCGATGGTGGAAGATCCTTGCCGAGCATTCAGCGTAGATCTGCGAGATCTGCGGGAGACAATCCGAGAATAGCGCTGCGTAAATCTGCGAGATCCGACTACGCCAAGGCTTCGTCGGACAGGTCTGCGGGAGACAATCCGAGAATAGCGCTGCGTAAATCTGCGAGATCTGCGGGAGACAATCCGAGAAATAGCGCTGCATAAATCTGCGAGATCTGCGGGAGACAATTCCGTAATCATTAAGTTTAGTGTATGAAAATCTATACCAAGACCGGCGATCAAGGCACGACCGCTTTATTCGGAGGTAAACGTGTTTCCAAAGCAGACCTGAGAATAGATTCGTATGGGACCGTCGATGAGCTGAATTCGTACGTGGGATTGCTGCGCGACCAGGATGTCAATCGCAACCGGAACGATTTTCTGGTTGAAATCCAGGACCGGCTTTTTACTATCGGCTCGATCCTGGCAACCGAACCGGGAAATAATAAAGTAAAGATTCCTGCTCTGCAAGAGGAGAATATTCAGGCGCTGGAAAAGGAGATCGACAGCTTGGAGGCAGGGCTTCCACCGATGCGCGTCTTTGTCCTGCCGGGTGGACATCCCTCCGTCTCATTTGGTCATATCGCACGGACCGTTTGCCGCCGAGCAGAACGTTTAGCTGTCGCACTCGATCAGCAGGATAAAATAGATCCGTTGGTGATCAAATACCTCAACAGGCTGTCCGATTATCTTTTTGTGCTTTGCCGGACAATGTCAAAAGAATTGGGTGCCGGGGAAACACCCTGGAAGCCCAGAATGTAGCCATTCAAATAAATCCCTAACAATTGTTAGGGCTCCTATAAATAATAGAGTTAAATTGCGGCCGTTTTACGCATATAACATTTTCTGCTATGGTAGAAACTCAGAAAATATCGGTTCAACGAGTTGGTAAATCAAAGATCAGTGAAGTTGATTTTAATGACCTGCCTTTCGGAAAAATATTTGCGGATCACATGTTTCTGGCCGACTATAAAGAGGGGGAATGGAAGAATTTGAGAGTATTACCCTACGGCTATTTGCCGATGAGCCCTGCCTCCCCAACCATTCACTACGGGCAATCCATATTTGAAGGATTAAAAGCATTTCCATGGTCCGGCGGCGAAGTCCAGGTCTTTCGGCCTTTGGCCAACGTAGGCCGGATGAATAAGTCCGCCGAGCGGATGTGCATGCCGGAGGTGCCGGAAGAAGTCTTCATGGAGGGTATTCATGCGCTGTTGGAACTCGACCGAAAATGGATTCCTACGGTGGAGGGGGGATCGTTATATATACGACCCTTTCTTTTCTCGGCCGATGAGTTCATCGGCATTCGCCCTTCGCAGAATTTTACCTTCATGATCATCAACTGCCCGGTAGGACCCTACTACGCTACACCGGTAAAAGTTAAAATTGAAACCCATTTCTCCCGGGCCATTGAAGGGGGGACGGGCTCGGCGAAAGCGGGAGGTAATTATGGAGGGGCCATTTATCCTTCCAAACTGGCACTGGAACAAGGCTACCATCAACTGATCTGGACCGATGGGAAAACTCATCAATACGTCGAGGAATCGGGAACCATGAACGTTATGTTTATGATCGATGATACCCTGGTGACGCCGGCATTGAGTGATACCATCTTACACGGCATCACGCGGGATAGTGTCCTGACATTGGCTCGTTATTGGGGAATGAAAGTAGAGGAGCGCCGGCTTTCGGTGGAGGAGTTGGTGAAGGCGTTGAAAGCGGGGAGGGTAAAGGAAGCCTTTGGCGTGGGGACAGCCGTAACCATTGCGCACATCGAACTGATCGGCCACGAAGGGCAGAATTATGATTTGCCCCCGATTGGAACCAGGGAGTTTGCCAACAAGGTATTGCGTGAGTTGGAAGCTATTAAGCGCGGGTTGAAACCCGATCCCTTTGGGTGGATGATGAAGGCGTGATCCGCGGGCAGAACCATGAAGGTGGATGATTTAGTCCACCTCTTTTTTTTATTTTGATGAGATTTCATTTCATGCAGTTAAAGATAACGCTGGCGATTCTGTTTTTGAACGTCACCTTCCTATCGTTGGGCCAAACCCAGCTCTTATTATTCAACAAGGAAAAGGTTGTGGCCCGTTTTGGTTATGGAGATGATATCGCCTATAAGCTGAAAAAATCGACCCATTTCACGCACGGTGTAATGTTGGGCGCAACGGAATTCGCCGTGATCACCTTTAATGATACCATCCCGTTTACTTCGATTGAGCGTATCAGTCTGAAAGGGCATGTTCAGCGCAATGGTTTAACCTTGTTAAGCAAGTTCCTGATAACGGCTGGTGTTGCTTATTTTGTTATAGACCAATTCAATAATATCATTGTGCAAGGGCAAAAACCGGATTTGGAACCGACTGTTTGGAAGCCTTCGCTCGTCCTGGTGGCTTCAGGGTATGCCCTCAAATTGGCGCGAAGGAGATCGCAACGGATTCGGTTTCCGGGTAAACTGCTTGCCGTTGAGCGAGGTTCACCTTTCTATAAATCGGATCAGTGAGTCGCTTGTGCTAAAGACTAGTTTAATCAAGAGGATTCACTTACATTTGCCCATTAATTTTTTTAACCTATCAATCCATCACCCTATGACCACTGAACAATTGAAAGACGTGAAGACCCGCGTGGCGGCCTTGAGGAGGTATCTTTGACTACGATCGCAAGATTCAAGAAGTAAGAGACGAAGAACTCATCTCCCACCAGGCAGATTTTTGGAACAATTCCAAACAAGCTGAAACCATCTTAAAAAATATCCGGACCAAAAAAGTCTGGACGGATGCCTTTGATAAGGTCCACAAGAAAGTGGAGGACCTGGAGGTGCTCAACGAATTTCACGAAGCCGGAGAGGTGGGCGACGACGAGTTGGAGAAGGAATACCGGAAAGTGTTCAACGCGGTAGAAGAGCTCGAGTTCAAGAAGATGTTGAGCAAAGAGGAAGACCAGCTCAGCGCCATGGTCGAAATCAACCCCGGTGCCGGTGGCACGGAAAGCCAGGACTGGGCCGACATGCTCAATCGCATGTACATCATGTGGGGCGAAAATAACGGCTATACCGTGACCCAGGTCAACTATCAATCCGGAGAAGTCGCCGGAATCAAATCCGCTACATTGGAAATTGACGGTGACTTTGCTTACGGAAAGCTTAAGTCGGAGATCGGTGTGCATCGCCTGGTGCGCATTTCCCCGTTCGATTCAAATCAACGAAGACATACCTCGTTTGCCTCTGTGTTCGTTTATCCTGTCGTCGATGACTCGATTACTATCGAGGTCAATCCGGCCGACGTGGAGATTCAAACGTCGCGGTCCGGCGGGGCAGGAGGGCAGAATGTAAATAAAGTTGAAACAAAAGTTCAGTTGACCCACAAACCAACCGGAATTGTGATTGTGTGCCAGGTCGAACGCTCACAGCATGCCAACCGCGAAAAGGCCATGCAGATGCTGAAGTCCAAACTATACCAGGTAGAGATAGAAAAGCGCAACGCAGCACGCGATAAGATCGAGGCCACGAAAATGAAAATTGATTTTGGGTCGCAGATTCGCAATTACGTTTTACATCCCTATAAGCTCGTGAAAGACGCACGAA
>DATHFS010000002.1:0-3244 GCA_035317975.1 Cyclobacteriaceae bacterium
AACCAATCCGAAGTCACCTTTCACGGTCAGGTTCTGATTATGAACAAGGTTGTTTTCGCCATCAAAAATCTTCACGTTGATCTGCCCGGCACCTTCACTTGCAACGGCCAGGAGGTATTTCCCTTCTTCGGCAATCCTCGCAACGTGTGCGTGCTTCACACCGCCGTTGGTTTGGTAGTTTACCGTTTGGATTTGTTCACCATGCTCGTCCGCAATGGCGATGGTGTACACTCCTAAGTCCATGCCATTGAAGTTGACAGGACGGATAAAACCGTTGACCGTTCTGATTCCTTCCTTGTAGACCACATTGCCATCCTTATCGGTGATGGTCAAGGTAACCTTTCCGGCTTTAGCACTTTCGTAGATCACTTTGAAGATACCTGACTCTTGGCTCAGGACAGCAATCCTGGAATTCACTGGCTCATTCGCAGCCAGTACCGACACTGACATTGCCACCAGGGCAATCAATAAGACACTTTTCGTTTTCATAATTTTTCTCGTTTTGTTTTTCAATACAAATATACGGGGAGGGGCAGGCCAGGGTCTGAACATTGTAAGAAAACTTATTTTTTAGAAGAAAAAATCGATTGCGAAGAAGTGCGGAAATTTTCTTGCCCGGTGATGACCATCCGACGGCAGAAAGGGGTCAACCCGTTGTTCTTTTCCTGTTTTAAAATCTACAACGATTGCATTGGAGGGATCAGAACAGGAAAAAACCCGGATGGCCGGGTTTTTATTTTACCGAATAGAATAGCTCATTTATATTGAATCGTTTTCAGCACGCTGTTCCGATCGCTCACTTCAATGGTGAATGAACCCGAAAGGTTTTTTAGATTATAAAGCTCTCCAAACTCACCGCCTACTTTGTAGCCCTTTTCAAACACCATTTCATGTGCGGCATCGTAAATGCGTACCCGGATTTCATCCTCCTTGAAAGCACGCCCGGTGAGTGCATACTTGTTTCCCTCTCCGTTAAGTTTCACCAATCGGACGAACGTCTTGTTCCTGATCACGGTGTAGTTTACTTTCTCTGATCGCGTACCAAACATATCCTCAATCAGAATGGTATACACGCCCTCCTGTAAACCATCGAAATTGTAGGGACGCATAAAGCCATTGATCTTTCTCAAGGTCTCCGAAAAAACAACTTGCTGGTCCTGATCGAGGATCGATACTTTTACCTTACCAAACCGGTTCGCCTTATAGAATACTTTGAATAAATTGGATCCATTTGCATTTAACACCACCACAGAGGAATTCCCCACCGAAGGGTCGTCTGTACCATTAGCGAACACCAGTGTACAAAAGAGTACACTTACCGTGAGTACAATAATTTTTTTCATACTTCAACTTTTTTATAGTTGTAGTAAGGACGGCGATGCTATGGTAAAAGTTTCAATGAGGATGTTAAAGAATGTTAAATAATTCCTGATGAAAGAGAAATAAAAAAACGAGTTGAACGGAACGACGTGAATAAGGTTAGCGTCGGAGCGGATTATATTTATGATCCGCTAATTGAGATGAAATATATCTTTCGCCTTGTCGGCCTGGTCCAGAAGTTTCTCCTGGTATTTTAGCCGGGTCAGTAAGAAGGATTCTTTTTTTTGCTGGTCAAGGCGGACAAACTTGAGGCGCTCATCGCCGTCCAGGCCCAACTCCGTTGCAATGTGAAAAGCTGAAAAATCGCGGTCGTGACGCACAATATTGATCATCGAAAGGTAGGCCACGAATGCCTCGGCAAGCTTTTTATCCACCATTTGGGTGATATCGACGTTCCAAAAGCGGACTTCCCCGCCCGGATAAAGTTTGTCGCGGTACGTTCGAAACAAGGTGTTCATCTCAAATAAATCCGTACACTTTACAATAATGTCTGATTCGCCCCCCGGATAGCGCTTGATGATGCTTTCCAACGTGACCGAAGACCCTAATTTATCCACGTTGGAAATGTGATTGAAGTAAATACCAAAGGAGATGTCCCTGGTCTCCGCATCCAGGAGCAACTGCCGGTAGCGGGGTTCAAAAATATGCAGCGGTACCAACTCCCCCGGCAAGGGGAAGATGGAGAGGGGAAACATTGGAATTTTTATAGAATCTTTCACGCTACTCAATACTTCAATAAATAATGCGGCTTCACACCGAATCGTTGGGTGAGAACCTTTTCCCCTTCCAAAAAGCCGAGGTTTATAATAAACGAAAATCCCGCAATTTCTCCTCCCAGATTTTTAATCATCCTGGCGGTGGCGGCCGATGTACCTCCCGTAGCCAGGAGATCATCATGGACTAAGACCCTCCATCCTTTCTTCACGGCGTCAGTATGCATCTCTATGGAGGCATGGCCATACTCCAATTCATACTCTTCGTGAATCTTTTTGTACGGAAGTTTGCCGGATTTCCGAACCGGAATAAACGGTATAGCAAGCTCCTGGGCCAACAGGGTCCCAAAGATAAAACCCCGCGCCTCGGTCGCGGCAAGGGCATCGATGCGCATGTCCCCGTAATTTTTTGCAATGGCTTCCACGACTTGCCTGCGTGCGGCAGGATCGCCCAGCAAAGGTGTAATGTCTTTGAAAACGACTCCCGTCTTGGGGAAATCCGGCACGTCACGGATTAAAGATTTTAGTACTTGTTCCAGCGGCATGACAGCAAAATAGGTAAATTCAACGTGAATAAAATGAGAAAATTATGAAAACGGTCACCCGCATGATCGCCGATGAAATCTACGAGGCAGTCAATGAGAACGGCAACAAAGTAATGATTGACATGCGAAAAGTGGAGGAGCGGCAAAGTCAATCACCAACAGAGTTGTTATTGTCCGCCCTGGCCGGATGCGGAGCCGTTGATATTGTGTTGATGCTCAAAAAAAGAAGAAGGACCGTCACGGGCCTGGTCATCGAAACTACCGGCAAACGAAGGGAGGAAGAACCCCGGTACTTTACGGCCATTCACTGCCATTATCTGCTCACATCGCCCGATGCCACGGAAGAAGAGATGAACAAGATTGCACACCTGGCGCTGGAGAAATACTGTTCGGTAGCCACCAGTTTAAAGTCAACGATCACTTTTTCCGTGGTGGTAAATAAGGCATAATCTCAGCATTGGGAGGCCGTACTGGTTGCTTCCATTATTTCGTTCCTACGGAACTTTTATTGTGATTGTTGATTTTGACTACCGATATTTCGTCCCTCTGGGACTTTTGTCGCGCACAATTTAGATGACACTGTGTAAAGGAGTTATTAAGGTCCGA
>DATHFS010000003.1:0-3916 GCA_035317975.1 Cyclobacteriaceae bacterium
AGACCGCATTTTCGGCCCGAGAACATTTGTAGAGTTCAGCTTCAGAAAAGGCTTTGCTCTCCGGGGAGAAGTCGAAACTATGAACACCTTCGTCCCGCCGCTGATCACGAACAGCCCGGCCGCGGATTTCACAAACCGCCAGTGGATCTGGGGTGTATTCGGAGGAATGAAAAAAGAATACAATCTCTCCAAGAAAATCCGCGGCAACATCCAGATGATGTATAATTTCCATGACCGGTTTTACAAGACCAGTCCTTATGCTGATAGACTTAATGTGAGAATGGGGTTTGAGTTTCCGATGAAGAAGAAAGCGAAGTAAGTTCAGAGCAACATTTTTTCGTTTTGTCCTTATCGAGTGCCCCTCCAACTATCTATATGGCCTTGCCGAGCTGATCAATAAATACCAAGTGAAAAAAATTGGCCAATTATCCTTTGATCTCTGCGTAACCTTTGCGCCTCCGCGCCTCCTGCGGTGAAAATTCTGAAAATCCTGGTTTTATAAATTTTGAAAGACGTGCGGGAATAACCCCATTTTCACAGACCCCCTTGAAATGACTGGAAATACAGGGAGGGGAAAACTTAAAAATCGTTAACTTTGGAGACCAAATAACGAAAGCCATGGACCTAAACGCAGAACGATCTTTGCTGATCAAAGAACTCCAGCAGGTAGAGGATATATCACTGCTTCAGGCCATAAAAGCCGTGCTTTATTATGGCTTAAAAAATGAAGGCCATATCAGCCTGGAGCAATATAACCGGGAATTAGATGCGGCAAATGCCCGGGTTGAGTCCGGAAAATTTATCACGCAGGAGGACCTTGAAAAGGAAGCTGCTCGATGGTGAAGAGGAAAGTAGTCTGGGACGAGTTAGCCCGGGCCGCCTTGAGAGCAGTTTACAATCACATCAAGGAGGACTCACCGAAGCAAGCTGAAAAGGTAAAGCAGGAAATTATAGCTGTGGCCAAGCGGCTTGCTGCTCATCCCCGAAATGCATCCTCAGGATAAGTATCGGAAAGATAAAGATGTTCGATTCCGTTCCTTTGAGAAACGCAACTACCGGGTATCCTACTTTATTGCTCATGATGCTATCCGGGTGCTTCGGTTGCGTCATGTGAAGCAGGAACCAAAAGGGTACTGAGTTCATTCCCCCCGGGCTGATCGGTGATGATAGATTATAGGGCTTGAGTTTTTAGTCTTGAGCAGAGTGGACAAACTTCCCCTATCTACTTTTTTGAGCCAGGGCGAATACCATGAATTAATTAACTCTCAGCCAACTTATTGCCCCTTTAGGTTACATCCCCCCTCTCCGCCTCGGAGAGGGATGCCCCGGCTTCGCCGGGGCTGGGTGAGGTCTCACTCAACTCAATCCCGAACGCCTTCAACTCCTTCAACACAGGCTGATAAATCTCCTTCATCGTCGGAATCACCACTCCCCGTTCCGTAATTTTTCCCTGAAGGAGTAATTTAGCAGCAATCGCAAGCGGAAAACCTACCGTCTTAGCCATGGCCGTATGAACCTTGTTTTCTCCGCGGGCAACCAAGGTCGATTGAATCTCCTTTTTCTTTCCTTTTATCTCGTACACAAAACGGTGCCACATTACGACCAGGTCCTTGTCTTCGGAATGAAGTTTCCATTTTTTGTTCAGGATGTGTTCGAGGAGTTGAGCCGGTGTTCCTTGCGGCAATCCGATTTTTTCTTCTTCAAAAAATCCGGACCAGGTCAGCCGCTGCATTTCAGGACCGTCCGGTTGCAAGCGAAACCGGCGAAGGACTTTCTCTTCCGTGCTTTTCCCGGGATCCACATCCAGAAACGCATCGATAAAATCGCGATGGGTCATCTGACCCACACCTTCCATGGCATAGGAATCGTCCGTGCAACCGAGTTGAACGAAGACATCCCAGGCTGCGCAAAACCCGGTAACCCGGAGCGTTCCGCGCAACATGGTTTGAACTCCCTGAAGTCCATACGTTTCAATATATTTTAATGAATCCCGGTTAGCATATCCTTCGTACTCTCCATAACCAGGAATGGAAACAGGGGTGATGCGTTTAAAAAGCTGTTGATAGGGAATATATTTGTGCTGGCCGCCTTGCAGAAATTTTGATGTGCCTTGCCCGGCCATCACTACGTTTCTCGGGTTCCAGGTGAATTTATAGCGCCATGGGTTTTCGCGGTCTGTTTCCGGAGCAATCAACCCACCCGTAAACGACTCAAACGAGCGCAACTCCCCTCCTTCTTCTTTGATGGTGTCGATCACGCTCATCGCACTCATGTGATCGATTCCGGGGTCCAGTCCGCATTCGTTGAGAAAAAGGAGATTTTTCTCTCTCGCCTGGTCGTCCAGGGATTTCATCTCATCCGTCACGTAGCTTGCCGTGAGAAGATGTTTTTTTTCCTGGAGGCATAACGCTGCCACCTGGATATGAAGATGGGCTGGAATCATGGAAATGACGACATCGGCCGAACGGATTGCCTTCCTGCTGTTTTCAACATCACGGATATCAAACTGGATGGCTTTGTCATTTCCGATCGCCAGTTCCTGAGCCGCCGCAAACGAAACATCGCCGACGGTTACAGACCAATTGAATTTCCGGCTTTCCTCTTCCAGATAGGAGATCAGGGAAGACGAAGACCGGCCGGCGCCCAACACCAAAATTGAAGAAACCATAATTACAAGGGATGAATCGGGACTTCAATTTATCCTGAATTTTGGATTTAAATCTTTCCCAAATCGGATTTCTCCACTACCTTTCTCGTCCTACCCATATCGATAATGAAAGAGTTCACCTTTTATAGCGGTATTGAAGACCTTGATTCCGAATCGAAATACCTTGTCCACAAGGCAAAAGATTCTACCAGCCACTCTTATGCTCCCTATTCCAGGTTTTGCGTCGGTGCGGCATTGATCCTGGAAGATGGCACCCTGGTGACGGGGTCCAACCAGGAGAATGCGTCCTACCCGCTCTGTATGTGCGCGGAGAGGGTGGCCCTGTATGTGGCCGCCTCCCAGTTTCCGGGGCAACGGATCATGAAACTTGCCATCGCCGCCCATAAGAAAAACCATAAGGAATTGGCTCAAGCTACCTGCTGTGGAGCATGCCGTCAGGTAATGGTGGAATTTGAACAGCGCCAGAAAAAACCGTTCGAAGTTATCATGCTCGGCGCGGAGGGAAAGTGGATCAAGTCTGCGTCTGCCGCTCTGCTGATTCCCTTTGGTTTCAGTATGGAGGCCTGAATTCGCCAAAGAATACCCCAAAATCTCTTTAATTTGAGTTTAAATCCTGATTTAGGAGCCCCATTTTAGTTTCGTTATCCTGAGATTACACGCATGTAATATTTAATGGTGATTTGGCGCACGCGTTGGGTGACGACAAGCTATTTTTGTGCTCCAAAAAAGGAAACCGTAGGCACGATATTTAATTCTGAACACTGTGATACAGGACATTGATATAGCGGACTTGAAAAAGATCACTGAACTGATCCACAAGAAGTACAACTATGATTTCCGGAACTATGCGATGTCCTCTTTCAAACGGCGCATCCTGCGAATGCTCGAATTGAAAGGGATGACAATCGATGCGATCATCAAAAAACTCACGGATCAGCCTTCCTTTGTCGACGAATTTCTGGATGAACTCACTGTGAACGTCACGGAAATGTTTCGCGATCCCGGTTTCTGGCGTGTCATGCGGGAAGAGATCATCCCTGGTATTCTCCTCAATCACAAACAGTTCAAGATCTGGCATGCCGGCTGCTCGTCGGGCGAAGAAGTCTTCTCCATGGCCATCCTGCTTAAGGAGATGGGCATTCAAAATGACGTTACCCTGATTGCCAGCGACCTCGACGTCAACGTTCTGGAAAAGGCAAAATCAGGCTCCTACCCTATCAAGAACATGGAGCTTAATGAAAAAAACTA
>DATHFS010000004.1:0-25201 GCA_035317975.1 Cyclobacteriaceae bacterium
GGACATTGAGGGCAAACCAACTGGTTCGGCTACCGGCACGGTATTGATCAAACCCGTTACCGAAGGCATGCTTCAGGTTCCTTGCTGTATCATGCGCAACCCCGGGGGAAAAAATCCTTTAACGCAGGTCATCGCCAGGAAAGACAAAGACATAGCGAAAAAAGATTTCACCGCAGAGGCGCAGAGTCGCGAAGGAGGCGTAGAGGGTACGGAGAAGGGTCATCATTCGATTGTCCTGTATTTGTTTTTCAAGCCGGGTACACCGCAGAAGATTGTTGAGGAATTCCAGATTGGCGATGTGAAGACGTATCTATACGATATGTCGCAAGTAGTGTATGAGCCGGGGACCGAACCGTTGCACTATACCATTTTCCAGGAGCCCAACGGAGATTTTGAAGCAAGAGTAAGGACGACCGGGGTAGCCCGCTACCCGGTCCAGCTTTTCGAGTCTGCCACGAGCCTGCTGCTTTTTGCTTTCTTGTTTTGGTATTGGAATCAACACAAATTGAACTTACCCTCCGGAAGAATTTCCGGTTTCTGTATGACGCTGTTCTGGAGTTTGCGCTTTGTGTATGAATTTCTAAAAGAAGACCAGGTCTCTTTCATAAAAGGGATAGGATTGAACAAAGCACAGTTCTTGTGCATCCCGCTTATTCTGTTTGGAATTACCCTGCTGGTCTTCTCATACCGGAAATCGGTAATCAGTAATCGGTGATCGGTAATCGGTGGGTTGATGATGTTTGATGGATGGTGGAAGGTTTATTTGGAGAGCTTGGTTTTCAAGGCAGGATCACAACGAGCACGGCGAACCATCCCGATAGCCATCGAGAAACGCAGCCTAATAACTTTCAAAACATTCGTCGTGTTCTTTGTGGTTCTTTGTGGTCTTTGTGGCCTTTCGCTCAATACTAAGCGTCAACGATTCAAAGGTATTTCTATTTCCCTTGTTTATGACGTAAGCTGAAAAGGACACAAAGAACAGAGCTTTAACATAAGCCAAACCCACCGATTACCGATCACCGATTACCGAATTCCCCTTAAAATCAAATACCTTAATAGACACCATTCCCGGCCCCAATCTCAGCGACCTGGAAGACGAAGAAAGGTAGGTTGATCCATAATAAAATTCATGCTTAAAAACTTTGCCATTCGATAACGTGACCATGGCATAAGCGTCATCTTTCTGCGCCTTGTAGTATTTTCCTTTTTCACGTGTCAAATAGGCCCGCGCACGATTGGAATTATTTCCAACCACCATCAACTCTCGCCCATCCGACAGCACTACTTTCGCCATCCCCTTTGAATCGTTATCCGCCAAAAATCCGCTGTCTTCGACCTTGACAGAATGAAAGTTCCCCTTGCCATCTCCCTGCAAATACAATCCAATGGATGCGTCATCACGACCGGAAATTACCTCCGGCGAATACGAATTGCCTACCAGCAGGACATCGAGGTTTCCATCGGCATTGTAATCACCGGTCACCATTCCATAGACAGGCGAAAACTGGGCCTCCAGGGGCAGCGCTGTTATCCTGAATTTGCCTTTCCCCAAATTCTCGAGGTAGCTGCTCTGAAAACGCTCCGCGCAAACCACATAGGCCGCTGCCAATTCCTCCGGCGTAAAGGATTGCTCAAACGTCGCATTGGCGTAATCTGTGTAGGTCCGGAAGCGGGCCCGCATCGTATTGATCTGGTCGATAAGGTTGCTGCGGGGATGTCCGATGTATTTTACACCCTGAACATAGTAACTCATCACCGGATCAAGTAGACCGTCCTTGTTGTAATCATCGGCATAAATACACAACGGTTCCTCTTCCGAGGCATGGAAATGCGTATTCAGTCCCAGGTTGCCGGCGATATAATCCGTATCTCCGTCCCCGTCAAAGTCACCACCCACCAAACTATTCCACCACCCTGATGTTTTTTCCAAGCCTGACTCGTTCGTCGCATCGACTAACTTTCCCTGTTGGTTGTGATAAAATCGTAAAGACATAAATTCTCCCGCTAGGATCAAATCCAGCCATCCGTCATTATCATAGTCACTCCATATCGCCGAGCACACCATGCCAGCGTCTTGCAACCCTCCCGTGTCCGTCTGGCTTACTTCGGTGAAATGCCCTTTGCTGTCATTCCTCAATAAATAACTCCGCGGTGGTTTGGGATATTCTCCTGGCGAAACCCGGCCGCCAACAAACAAATCAAGGTCACCATCGCGATCGTAATCGCCGGCCACCACACAGGATCCACTCTGGCGCATGTCCGGTAGGGCCAGCGCTGATAAACTCAACATGCCATGACCGTCGTTCGTATATAAATGATCCTGATACAATGCCGACCCCTTCCCGTTTTCGGACCCGCCGCTCACGATGTATAAATCCAGATCATTGTCATTATCCGTATCAAAAAACAACACGCCCAATTCATCCGACAGGCTATCGATAACAGAGGTTGGCTTGCGTTCAAATTTTCCGTCAGGGAGCTGCCAGAACATTCCACCGGTGTGACCGGAAGCACCTCCTACATAAAAGTCTTCCAGTCCATCTCCGTTCACATCCCCAACTGCTACCCCCGGACCATTGCGGGAATGCATGTGCGGCAGAATAGGCTGGACTTTAAAATCAACAAACGTATTTTCCTGGTGGACATAATGAATGCCTTTTGCATCGGTCACCTCTTCCAACAAGGTGGGGCGCACCGGTCTTTCAACAATCGGCCGGTCTTTCGCAACCGCATAATCCACCCGCATCACCTGATTCGCCCTTACTTTCCTGATCAATTGATACTTGCCATCCGGCCACAAGACTTCCACACTATCCACCTGTTCCAGGGTGCCCAGACCAAAATGAAGAAAGGGCTCTACCGAAGAAAGGTATCCGCGAACGGGTGTAAAGTATTGATACTGCAATGACTTCTTGTTTTTAAGAAGAACTTTTGTTCCAAAACCCTCCCGATTGAGATCTGGCCCGGCAAAGGAAATTCGCAGGTAATTCGATTTCTTATCCCCCTTGATCTGAGCTGACCGGTTTTCCATGATCGTTGCTTCGTCATCAAGATTGTTTATCACCAGGTCCAGATCTCCGTCATTATCGAGATCGGCGTACGCTGCTCCATTGGAATAATTAGGGGCAGACATTCCCCAGGATTCCGTTGCATCGGTAAAAGTCAAATCACCCTTATTCTTATAGATATAATCATGTATTCTGATTCCCGGCAGTTCATTCAACATGTCTTGTCTTTCCTTTGCTCTTACTTTCGGCAAGCCCATCGTCTCGGCCTGGTCTCCATAAACAATAAAATCAAGGTTCGTGATGTCCTTTCCATAGCCATTGGTGATGAACAGGTCTTTCCATCCGTCGTTATCGTAATCCGCAAACAAGGCACTCCAGCTCCACTCCGTCGCCTCGATACCTGCTATCTGCCCGATCTCGCTGAAGGTTCCATTGCCGTTATTCAGCTGGAGTGTATTGCGTATATACTGTGGCTCATACCCCACATTCAAGCCATTTTGAAATTCATCATAGCTGTTGCCGCGCGGCGTAAGTTTCCAGCGTTTGTTGTCTTCCGGCAGCATATCGAGTACAACGATGTCTACTTTACCGTCGTTGTTGTAATCGGCCACATCGTTGCCCATTCCGTTGAAAGTCTGATGCTTTAAGTATTGACCTGCCTTATTGGTAAAGGTGCCATTTTGATTGTTGATCCACAGCAGGTCATTGGTGAGAAAGTCGTTGGAAACATAGACATCCGGCCATCCGTCTTCATTGACGTCTGAAACCGTCACTCCGAGACCAAAGCCTTCGATCACGATTCCGGCCTCATTCGTAACATCGGTAAATGTTTTGTCGCCGTTGTTGCGAAAAAGTTTATCGTTGGAAACCCCTTCGCCATGAACGGCCCTGGGCCTGGCGGTATTACGGCTGTAGCTCACAAAGGCATTGCGTAACAAATACATGTCCAGGTCTCCATCCCGGTCATAATCAAAAAAGGTGCTTTGTATCCCAAACCCGCTGTCTGCCAATCCATACTGCGCCGCGGACTCGGTAAAGGTACCATCTCCATTATTAATAAAGAGGAGGTTCGCCCGGTCCTTTTCGGGCGTATTCCGCGTGCCCCCGACCGAGACATAAATATCCTTGAATCCATCCTGATTGATATCCACCATGGAGACACCATTGGCCCACGTCGAGGTTCCCACCTTCGCTTTCTCCGTGATATCTTCAAATTTCAGGTTGCCTTTATTGAGGTACAATCGGCTGGAAACCATGTTCGCCGTAAAATAAATATCTTCGAGGCCGTCGTTATTAATATCCCCCACAGCAACACCCCCGCCATTGTAGATATACTCAAAACCGTTCAAGGTCAGGGAATCACCAATTGTAATCGTATTTGAAAAATGGATGCCGGTAATTTCTGAACCGGCAGACACAAATAATTTCTCAGAACGGTTGGAGCATTGAACCAGTGCAATCGGCGCAAAGTAAATAAGAAAACGAAAGGTTAGTAATCGCAGCATGAGGTACTGGTCATGGGTGGTTGATCATTCGTCATTAGTCTTGAATTATTAAGTTGAAATTCAATATTTGAGATCACCTTTATGGCTATTTCAACATGTATGATATGATCGCCTTGCCGGTTTGGCCTACTAACAAACGGGTTTGATCTTTTGAAGAAATAAACAAAAGCTGACGGACGTCTCCGTTCAAATTTAATCCGCTCATGGATTGCGGAACATAAGTAAAGTGGCCCTTCCCATCGTTCAAAAAAACAAACCCCCTGTTTGCATCTGTTTTTCCGATCCGTACCCGCACGTTGGATTCGTTCCCACCCATCACCACATCGCGATCTCCATCCCTATCCACATCGTATGACGCAATCGCGTAGACGGATGAGAACTGGGCTTGGATGGGTAAATTACCGATCTCAAAACGATCTCCTTTGTTTTCCAAATATACCGTTTTCAGCAGATCGGCCCGGAGCGTGGTTGCTCCTTTTAGTTCGTCCTTTGTAAAAATGGTTTCCAGCGTCGCATTCGCATAGGATGTGTAATCGGGAAATCGCTGCTTTAAAAAACTGACCTGCCCTAATGCCTCATCCCGGCTTGCGTAAGGAAAAGACTGTCCATCGATAAAGTAACAAAAGAACGCATCCATCTGACTATCATTATTAAAGTCCTTGTACACCAACGTGGCCGGGTGATCCGGGCTAATTTTATATTGATTGTTTAACCCAGCATTGCCGACGATCAAATCCTGATCGCCATCCTTGTCAAAATCCTCTGCGATCACACAATTCCACCACCCTTTGGAAGATGTTGAAAACCATTTCTCTGTCTCGTCCGTCAACACCCCATCGCGGTTGATCATGATCTTCACCGGCATCCATTCTCCTACCACAACCAGGTCAGGTTTGCCGTCTTTATTGAGGTCCATAGAATGAGCCCCGCAGACCATGCCTCCGTTTTCCAGCGTCGGTGCACGTTGTTTTATTTCATCGGTAAAATGGCCTCTCCCGTCATTGATCAGAAGCATGCTTTGGGGTGTTACCGGATAGTGCCCGGGCACTAAGCGGCTCCCTACAAACAGATCCAGGTCCTGGTCCCCATCGACGTCAAAGGCCGATACGCAGGAACCCGCAAATGATTCCGATGGCACTGCGTTGACGGCCTTCCTGAAGGTCCCCAGGCCATCGTTCAGGTAGAGACGATCCTGGAGCAAGGGGTCATTTTCGCCAAAATCATACCCACCGCTTACCACATAGAGATCAAGGTCACCATCCTTGTCGGCATCAAAAAAAGAGGCATCTTCATCCTGATGATCCTTATCCGCCTCAAATGCATCCGATTTCTTTATCGTAAAGGATCCATCACGTTGCTGAATAAATAAAGCGCCAGGCTGATGTTTGGGCCCACAACTATAAAAATCCATCAGCCCGTCCCGATTTACATCCGCGGTAATCATTTTTGGTCCGGAGAAAGAGTACATACGGGGAAGCATGAATTGTCGCTTAAAATCGTTTGTTTCTGCCGGGGTATGCTTCCATTCCCTTATTTCAGTTGCGCGGAACAAGGGCTTGGGTAAAGAAGGATAAGAATATAAATCCCTGGCATCATCGTAGACCGGTGTCAGGACAGCGTGTGATGAAACGTTCCTTATTACCTGCATTTTATTATCGGGCCATATAATCCTTACGGAATCAACGCGATCCTTTCCGTTCAGGCCAATCTGCGTAGGAGTGTACATAGAAGATTGAAACCCACGCGTTGGAGAAAATTCCTGATACTGGGTAGTATCCCCATTATAGACAACAATTTTCGTCCCTGTTAC
Organism: Cyclobacteriaceae bacterium; assembly: GCA_035317975.1. Lineage (GTDB taxonomy): Bacteria > Bacteroidota > Bacteroidia > Cytophagales > Cyclobacteriaceae > ELB16-189. Next base: position 6,324 of record DATHFS010000004.1, read on the forward strand.
AATTTGCTTTGGATTTTTTTTGAATAAATCAACGGTTAGAAAAACGGCTTTCTTGTTCTCAACGCTCTTATTTCGATACAAAACGGCTGGTTCATTCATCGTGTTAATAACCAAATCAGGATCCCCATCGTTATCGAGGTCGGCATAGGCTGCGCCGTTGGATTTAAATTTTCTTGCAATCCCCCACTCCGCTGTCGTGTTGCTAAAGGTAAGGTCTCCGTTATTCTTAAAGATAAAATTTCCAACCTGGATCGCCGGCATTTGACTGATTATCTGCTTTAGATCCATCGGTTGACCTGTCTCCCTGGATTTGAGCTTCTCATCAACCGTATATTTTAGAAATTGCATATTGGTATAATCCTTCTCATATCCATTGCTGACGTACAAGTCTTTCCAGCCGTCACCATCAAAGTCGGCAAACAAGGAGGCCCAGCTCCAGTCCGTATTCGAAATACCGGCCAGTTGACCGATTTCAGAAAAGGTACCGTCCCCATTGTTGAGCTGGAGCATGTTGCGCATGGTCTGGTGGTGGAATCCGCCATTGATCAGGATCTGGTATTTATCATAGTTATCATCCCCTGAAGAAAGCTTAATACGTTCATTGGATTCCGGCAACATATCCAGGGTGAACAGATCAGCTAGTCCATCGTTGTTGACATCGGCAATATCGGAGCCCATGGAAAAAAGGGACACGTGGCCCGTAGCCTCCTTGACGACATTCTTGAATGTGCCGTCCCGGTTGTTGATGTAGAGATAATCCTCCTCATTGAAGTCGTTGGAAACGTATATGTCTGACCATCCGTCACCGTTAAGATCCGATATGGCAAGGCCCAGGCCGAAGCTGATCGCATTATTAATGATGCCCGACTTTTCCGAAACATCGGTAAATACGCCGCCGTTATTCCGGAACAGTTTGCTACCGAACTTACTCCCCTTTTGTTTCCTGTTGACAACAACATTGTTCAGGCTCGCGTATTTGGGTAATGAATGGTTCAGTACAAACAAGTCCAGGTCGCCGTCTTTGTCATAATCAAAGAATGCAGCATGGGAAGAGTAGGAGTTATCATCTACTCCCGCCTGTCTTGACTGTTCCGTAAACGTGAGGTCTTTGTTATTAATAAAGAGAAGGTTTGTTCGAAGGGAGGAGTCACTCAACGCCGACCGGCAGACGTACAAATCCAGCCATCCATCCTGGTTGACATCCGCCATTGTCACGCCGGTCTTCCATCCAACGGACACGGCTACGCCGGCTTTTTCAGTAATGTCCTCAAACTGAAAATTACCTTTGTTCAGATAGAGTTTATTCGAAACCTGGTTACCGGAGAAATAGATATCTTGTAATCCATCATTATTAATATCGCCGACGGCAACCCCGCCCCCATTGAAATAGTAGGGGTAGTTCAATACATTATTGTCGCCATCCTGGACTACCGTGTTTTGAAATGCAATGCCAGTCTCCTCCTGTAAAAGTTCCTGGAATAATGGCTCTCGGGAGGTGTTGCTTTTGCAGCTACTTAGAAGCAAAGACCCAACCAGGATAATATTCGAAAAAGAACGGGCTTTATAAGAAATCATGAGCATTCGTTCCAAATTTACATAATCTTGAGGTATCAATTTGGCTCCTCAAGGTATCCAGCTCCTCCGAATCAAATATGGCGTGGGACAAGTAGCTCTATAAGTTGTTAACATGCTGACCAATTCTGGTGAGCAGTTCATCGAAATCGGGCTGACCTTTGTAATACAATGCTTTTGTTGTATTATACCTTGCTTGTAAATCGGCCCTCACCTCGGCATTCGTTAGAAGAAAAGCCTCATTTTTCGCAATGGGTATTTCAAAATCCACACTTGGGAATCTCTTCTTTTTATGAATGTGATATTCTTCGGTTCCAATGAAATCCAAAACTTCCTTATCATTTAAAAGACAGTACACATCGTAGTATTGCCTCATAAAATTCGGTTTATCCTTTTCATCGCTTTGGTCCAGCCTAAATCTTTTTGCGATGGTTTGAAGCTTCTCAACAAGAGTATATCCCGGATGATAACATTTTATATTAACCGCTCTGTTATCGATAATTTGAATATATTCTACACCTTTATCGTAAGCCCAGGAGCTAATCGTGATATTTTTATTGGGTATTACGGTATCAAAGCCAGCCTCCAACAGAATGCCCGCCTTTAGACCTTCGACTTGATCCTTCTTGTTTTCATACTTTACTCTGATACCGCCACTGCGGTAATATTCGAGATCGTCAAATTCCGTATCTCTTTCTTTTTCAACAATCCCGTCAATATTAATGTGCTCGGCTAACCAGGCATAGTACTTTTTTCTTCCCTCAACTGCTTTATGCTTCGTATTTTTAGGATTCTCATTTACGCCCAATTCAGATGGCGGGTGGATGTAAATGTCAATGTCTTCGGAAAAGCGGTCGATAATTCCATATCCTTTCGATAACGACGTCCCACCCTTCAATTCAAAATCAAGCCCCATTTTCTTCAGGCCATACAGAACGTGCATGATCCAATAGTCCTTCTCGATTAACCCCGCTTTTATGCCACTTTCTCCTTCCAGAATATCTAATAACGCGGAAAAGTCCTTATGATTATGAAGATAATCAGTCGGCATTGGATCATGAATCCGTTTTCCTGCTCACGAGAGGAGTGAGTAATTTTTTGGCCCTTGAATCACCGTACCTTCGAACGGCATATGTCAGTTTCTTCGGATCCATTCTTTCGGCTCTGGACAAAACTTTCCCCAAAAGGTCTTTACGATCTTCGGCTAGTTTATCGAGATTATTAACCAAGTCGACCAATAAGAATTCGGGAGTCACTGTTTTAGGGAAATGATGCTTTAAATGGAAATTAAACTCTCTATTTCCCAAATTTAACTCCCCGTGTCGTTTATGATTGTAAACCGTTCGGGTGTTGTAAAGCTGCGTCGTACCTACTCCCAAACTATTATATGCATTGGGTGAGGTCAGAAGAAAGCGATCATCCTTGAGAAAACTACGAATGAGGACTTCCTCTTCTGGAGGGGTATCTCCAAATGCTGTTTTCTTTGGAAAATAATACAATCCCTGTGACAGTTTTTTCAGTGTGCCGTCTTCCAGAAGTCCTTCCAAATGTCTATCAACAGACCTGGACCATTTGGTCAAATCAGCCCTACGATATACTTCCCCCCTTTTTAAATGGCTTTTAAGCCCATCCAACTGTGCCATGGTTAGTTCTGTTTGTGTAAAGCTAGAAAAAATAATCATTTGAAAGAATTCCAATTCAAAATTCATGCAAAATAATCGGACCTTTACGCCGAAGAATGGCCTATTTGCGCCACAAATGAGATTTTTTAGCAAGACTTTGTGATGAGTCCATACTAGGGTCTAACGACTCTGGACTACCTTCTTCTTCATCAGAAACTCAAACCCCATCCTCACATTAATCCGATCAGCATAGGGACTGGTTTTGAAGAAGCGGTCATGAAAGTTATACATCATCTGGATGTTGCCGCGGAGGGTCTTAGAGAGTTTATACACTTTCTTTATCCCTCCGAAAACGCCCCAGACCCACTGCCTGTTTGTAGGATCGACAGCCATACTGGTTGCGATCAGTGGCGGGACGAAGGTGTTCATCGTTTCGACTTCTCCCCGGAGCGCAAAGCCTTTTCTGAAGTTGAACTCAGCAAACGTTCTCGGACCGAAGATCCTGTCCTTGTGGATAAGGTGAGTATAATGATAGAAACCAATCCGTTCATTCCACCCCGCGCCAATCGTAAGCCGGCCGTTGAAACGATAGCCGGCCTGTGGATTGAAATCGATCAAGACCGTGCCTCTCTTCTGGACCTGCAGGTTTATCCCCGGCACAATGCGTTCAATCAGCGGTTTGCCATGCATCATGTTTCGGGCATGTTTTGGAATATCCTTGATGCTGCTCAGGCTGGAATATTTCTGTTTGTATTTGCTGATCTGGGACATCGCACTTTGGAGCTCCTTTTCTTTCCCGGCAAAGTGATTGACGGCTTGTTTCCGGACTTCTTCTTTGGCAATGTTTTTCATGGCATCAGGATCGTTCCCTTTGGCGATCATCGCCGTATATTGATCCACCTGCTTCATTTCGCCTTGAACCTCCTTCCTATCCCCTATCTGGATGGCTTTCTTTTGCAGCGTCTGCATTTGGCTTACACTGTCCAGATTGCCTTTCGAAAGGTTCTTCAGGTCCTTCTTATATCCTTTAGCTTGTTGGGTGATTTGTGTGACCTGACCGAGTTCTTTTGACGCCTGACCCAGTTCGCCCACACTCTTTAATTTGCCAAGTTCCTCAGTGGGTGCGCCGGTGATGTTTTTTATTTCGGCTTGCGTTTTTCCTATACCTTCCATTTCTACCAGGGGATTGTTGTTTTCAAGGCCGCTGATCTGGTTTAGCGGATTGGTCGTTCCCGGAAGCGAACCAGATGGAAGGTTAAGTTTGGTGGAAGGTAAAGTAGGATTTACGCTAGGCACTTGAACGTTTGGTCCTGAAGGGATGCCTATGGCGCCGGTAGGCAGGTTAACATTTCCGGGGATGTTAGTGCCAGGACCACCTTCCTTGTTAATCAAGCCGAGCTTCTGATTGATCTTGCTCTCTATTTTATTAATCACCGTAGACAGTTTGGTGACGGGTTCATTAATTTTATTCTCGAGCGCTAAAAGCTTGGCTTCAGCTTGCCTGATGTCTTTCAGAGGTCCTGCCTTTTGGACACTGTCAAGCAAGTGGGTGTATTGACCGGTTGGGAGATTTAGCCTGGTTAGGCTATCGATGCGGCGCGTGAGGCTTCGCTTGATGGAATCTAATATGCGGTTGCATTTGGAAAGGGCGGGGTTAAGGCTATCAGTGAGATGAGTGAACTGGTGAGTGAGATTCACGACGCTATTCACTTTATTTTGGACGAGAGACCTGGTTGAATCATTAGTATAGGTTGGTTGATCTGATTTTTGCAACAATGAATCCATGCCGGACTGGGCGAATAGGTGACCGGACACCATCACAGGAAGTGAGAAAATGAAAACAATGAACAGTACTCTTCCCATATTCATTTCATTCTAATCTTGCATCGGCCTGTTGGCGAAAACCCAATAAAGGCGAATGCCGATTACCGCTTTATCAATTTCCCAATCCGGGCATTTCCTAGAAGAGCTTATATCCCAGGATCAAACTGGTTTTAGCATAATCAGTAACCACATTATGGTAATTCACGGTAACGTTGCGCCGGGTATAATACCTGAATTCGATACCCAGCTTCTTATAGGAATATCCAATTCCGGCAGCTCCATTAAGGTCGGCTTGCACATCCAATTTTGTGCCCCCGACATGGTAATATCGGTAGGTCGGCTCAATGATAAAACTCCATTTTCCCTTGTTAACCGGTAACACAAACTCCGCCTCCATACCTACTCTTAGATTCCGCTTTGTTTCAAATAATACCGTGCCGGCGTTTGTTACCGTGTTGATGAACGCATTGTCGATGCCCGGGGTAACCCGAAGGTTGATGTCGAATTTATATTTTGAATTGTAATAAATCGATGCAGTGCCCATGCATTTATCATATTCATTGAAGTAATCCGTCCAGGCCCTTTTACTATGATAACTGATCCTCCTGGCTGCCGTGGAAGACATCGCATCACAATGCACTGCCCAGAGCTGGCCTATAAAACCCTGATTAACACCAATCTCAACACCCTGTGCTCTGTATTGCTTATAGATAAGCTGTTCAATGGGAGATCCATCGACACTGTAAAAGTACCGCTCGAGGCTGTGTTCTCTATAAGCATAAAGGCTGGCTCGCCCCTCAACGACTGCCTCCAGGAAAACCTCCTGCTCAACCCACTCAGGTTCCCTCGTGTTGGAGAGCTTATTGACTTCCTCCGGCGACTTATCGATTTTCACCTTCGCTCGAATATATTTGGAATTGGAAACTCCAAATTCTTTCACCTCCTTAATCGTAGTCGTTACCGACTTGCGATCTGCTGCTTGGAATTTATACTTGAATGCTGTCGGATTGCTGGACCAATCGCTGTCTTTGATCAGGCAGACGGTCTTTACACCGTCATTGCTAATAAAGTATCCGTTCTCGAACCGGATCTGACCAAAACTGCAAATGGATGTAACTAAGAAAAATAAAATACCGGTTTTAGTAATCATTCGTTTTAATAAGGGAAAATAAATTGGGGGCCCATTTATAGCATGTAAAACCAGACTATTGCCTAAAATGATAGGTGAAGGTTTTCAGGATATTTCTATCATCATCCTTCACTACCGACAAACGGCCCCGCTCATCATAAAGATAATATTGAGTCGACCCGTTCGCGTCAGATTCAGAAATAATTCCCCGTGAAGGGTCATAGGCATAGGTTGACATCTGGGATCCCATCGGAAACGCCCTTACCTCATCCAGGTTCGATCCCGAAGTAGTGAATGTTCGTTGAAAACTGACAATACCGCTATAATTCCATTTCGCATTTTGCCAAAACCAATAACTCATCAGAGTGTTGGATTCGACAGGCTGATAGGTTGGTGAAAATGTATACGTCGACGTGTTTCTTACTTTTAAACCTGTTTTCGCACTGTTCGCACCATTTGCATCGGTAAACAGGTCGCCGTTATCTTCAAACGAATCCAGCCATACCTCTTCCACCACGGCATTCTTTACCTCGGCAACAAGAAGTTTCTGCGAATATCCCCAGAGGTACGCGGTTGGGATATCGGAGTCCTTTCTTACTTTCCTGATATTATTGACAGCATCGTAGTCCGTCTCATAAACCTTCCTGTACAACAATGGGTCATAAGGCTGGGCAGGAATGAAGGGTGCTCCGGTTGGGCTTATCGGCGAGTTGCTGTTCAGGACGACTTTTTCCTTGGGAAAAATTAGGCCGTTAAAGTCCCGGTACACATTCAATTCCCTGTGAACGATGATTTGTCGTTCATCTGAATCGTCAATTACTGTTACCTGCACTGGAAGGGAATGCTTATGATCAGCATTGGCCATCCGGCTAACTTCAGTTCCGGCATCAACCGGATCATAGTCAGCTGGATATTTGTATTCCCAAATGGTTTTATGACCATTGCTTTCGTAACTGGGTTTTTTGGCTGTTTAATGGGATCAACCCACCAGGTTATCTGCGTGCTGATATCGAGGACATAGGCCACCCCGATCGGCACACTCGCTTTCCATGTATACCTTCCCGGTGGCATGATCGCCTGCTTCGTAGTGGTAAACACGGAGAATCCTGTATAGGTATATGAATTGGCATCGCAAAACAGGCAATCAAAGTCATCGGTAACGCCCTCTGAGCAGCGGTTGCCACCTAGAGATACAGTTAAGATTGGTGGTCCCCCGGCTTCCGGAGTGAGTTCAAAATAAACACCTGATGCATTGCTAAGGGAGGCGCCACATGCCATCTGTATCCTGAATCCGGCCTTTATAACGATAGGTAACGTATGACCCTGCTGGTCGATATACTCGTTGGTAAGAACAAGCGGAAGGGAGGTAGGGTTGTGCGCTGCATCAAAGATGTAACTATCTGTAGTAGCATAAGGTTCTGGTGGCGAATCCGGATTGGTAACCGGTGTGGTAATGCTAAAATCATTCGTCGAGTAATAAAAGTTGGTACTTCCTTTGCTTGGATAGGTGATTGACTTCAGGCTGTTGGCCTGCATGAATTGGGAAGAAGGATCACGCTGTTGGCCACTGGCCCCGATAAGGCTGGCAAGCGTAGGAGTGGCCGAAACAGGAATAGTGAACGAGGGGATAAGGGAATAGTTGCCCAACCTCACATTGTAATATCCCCAATGGTCCCTGGCAAATGAATTCTTGGGGGGCAACTGGTCATTTCCACCCTCATAGTACACAAACGAATATTGTTCGGGTTGCTGAGCTGGCAATACAGGAACAGCCCTCCTGGTTACCGATGCCAGCTTCAGGCGCTTGAGCGCTTTATCAGGCACATCAACAGGAAATTCGGACGGTGAAACCGGCCCCGCGCTCGAACTGACAAAATAATCTTGGCTAAAAACAATCTCTTCATACGGTTGCGTGGCGGTCTTCGCATTGAAAATTTCAATTGATGTGAGACGGCTATCCCCCTCAACATCCTGGCGATCGGTTGCCATATTGAATTTGATTTTGCCCAGCTCCCATTCAATGCGGTCCAGGTAAATAGTTGAATAGAATTTCCGGTCAACTTGTTTTCTAACCACCGGTTGGGTACGACAGGGATTCACGCCGCACCATTCCACATTGGTGGACGTCATTTCATAGAAGGAACCGGTGGGATGAACAAATTGCGTTGCCTGCGTTGTATAATAAAAATAAACATGCTCTTGTTGCGGCGAAATGATCTCCGTAAGATACCAGGCTGATTTCTGCTGGGCTCCGCCCCCGTTTCCGTTGTCAATGAAATACTCTGAATCGGCAAACAGGTAAACAAAACCGTCGTGCGTAGTGACCTTCCAGGAATTTGCGATGGCGCCCACCACCTCGATGCGTATTTTCTCTTTTTTACTGACGATAGCTTCGCGCTGACGGCTCAATGTAAAGCGTCCGGAATAACCTAAGAAATTATAGTTGTATTGGTCGGGCTCGAAATCCGCCACGCCGGTCGAGATATAATTTGCAAGATCGACAGAGCCTGTCTGCCCCATCACGTTCTTGTATTGATAAACAACACCCATCTGCACATTGCTGGCTGGGACAGTACTCGGATCAGGTGGAATTGATGGCCTGGTACTGGTAGACAAATAGGCAGAAGGATCTTCCATGAAATCATCTGCCCCAATAATATTCCTGCTGATCAGTCCCCCGGAATTCAGCACCCAACCAAGGCCTACGCGGCTTGACTCCTCGCCCACCTTAATACCGGACGCATGATAGCTGATGGATACGGGCACTTTGATATCCCGGATTTGAATCTCATAAAGCGGGATGGCAATATTCGGAACACCCGTGTAGGCAGAAACCGGAATATTTCCATATTTCTCAAACGCCGCCGCATTCGGAGAAGGCGGCGTTATTTTTGCAGGATTGAGAAGATAAGGTGACACCGCGTTCACCTGAGGAAAACAGGAAACACAAGCTACCATACAGATTGCAATTGTCAAAAACGTTTTCATAAGCAGGTATCTTTTTAACAGAGTATTAATTACTAACATAATCCAATTCCCTCTCCTGAATGCGACTAAAAAAATCAGTCATAAGCTTTAGACACTAAAGAGTTGTAGGGTGTAGTCGGCTCTTCGCGCTCCGTTTTAATCTTCGTCGTGTTCTTCATAATAGACAAGGAACCATTTACCGTCCAGTAGCTTAAAGGTATAATTGGTTAAAACCTCTGAATTCGGAACGAAAAGCTTTTCCTCAACAACTCCATTACCCATTTTTCGACGGATTGAATAGATTGTAGTGTCAAGTTTGTGATTATCAAAATCAAGATGATCACTTAATGTAAAGTTGTAGTCAAAGTCAGGATTCTTATTATTCTTCGTATAATACTTTCCCTTCAAAGGGTATTTAATTCGTGAGTTTTGAAAGCTCAGATCCTGATTAAACTTCAGATAGAACGACTTAAAATCCTCATCTGTACTTGCATTCAAATTTCGATGCTGATTTCCGCAGGAACTAATTATCAAAAGCGGTATTATAGCCAGGGTATTTTTCATAGTTAAAAATTATTGTTCTCTACCACCCGCCTCCATATTTTTTTGCAGCTTCAAAATTTCTTGATTAATGAAACCAAACTGACGTATATAACAATATATTCTGCGGGTTTGTGAATTTTAATTCTTGTCAAAGACACCCCAAAATCAAGAATTTCACTTTATGGACTAGTTAAAGACAAATGAGTCATACTTTTTTTCGATGATTCTCCTGATCTATCCACTTGAATGATGTGCAAGGCTGTGTTTTTGATAATTATGAATTGAATCAACTAAGAACACTTACCTGTCTTTAAACGACAGGGAATCCTTTTTGGTAATACCCCTAAAAAACTCATACACAATTAGAACTCCTGCAAGGGCGGATAAAATTATACCCGCCCAAATCTGTGCGGCCAAACAAGTAAAAATTATCAAGATGGGAATGACAAAATAGGCGACGTCAAAAAAACGTTGCCGTTGGATAATTGGTTTTAGAAGCCGTAACCGAACGAAGCTCAAAACAAGCATCAGCGGGACAATAAACTGTATTATAACCACCAAAGGCATTCCACCGTTGACATTAATCGGAATAGTTGAATAGAAAGTGTCGCCAGTTTCATAATATAAAAACGTCAACAAAATCAGAATAGCCCAATAAAAAATCAAACTTCCCTTTTTCATTTGCAATAATTCTAAGTTTCCCTACTCGCCTTAATTATGACCGTCATGCTTTTTCCTGGCTTCAGCATCAGCATCCGGTTTCTCCTTTTTCTCCTGACTTCCTCCAAGGCTGTTCTGGAAGTCCATCAAGGTTTGAAACTGACTAAGTACTTCTTGCCAGTTTACATTTTGGAAACGATGTTGAGCCGTCCCAATAAAATTGGAGTTAAGGGGGTTTTTTAATTCGATTTGATTTACGTTGCTTCCTGTCCCGCTGTACCTGCTTGAGCCTGAGGCTGGGCCGGCAACATAATCCCCATCAGTAAAAAAGTGGAGCATTTCATCTATTCCAAAATTGTCCCACGGGTTTTCCGGATCGTTAGCCCCGTTAAATGCCGGTGTGTTGAAGTTGACAATATTTACCCTAGTGTTGTGCTTCTCAAAAAGTATTCGAGCCGCTTGGATGGCCACATTACCTCCGTGGCTATGTCCAACCAATGTGATCTCCTGTCCTTGCTTACGGTTTTTCAATATGTAGGAAACAAGTTGGCGGGCAGCCATAGCTCTGTCTTTTTCAGTATTATAAATCCAATTTTGGTTCACTCCACCACCTGCATAACCGTTCCACTTAAATCCCAAGTCCGCGGTTTGATCGGTACTAAAATATGGCTTCAATTACCTCATGATGAAGTTTGCAGCATCCTTCTTCCACATTGAATTGTCTGACTCCGACCCATGAATAAAAAAGGCCTCTAACCCCTCCATTTCACGGTGAGTGGTGACTTTATTCTCACTAAACGCATACGGCGAGTTGTAATAAAACGCGTCCGCCATCGGATCGATGTTGAAGAACCTTCCAATATCCGATTGATGGTTTCGATACCTATAAGAGTCCCAGTTCAATTCTAGATCATCAACATGCACCTGCCCTTGAAATAACTTCGTTTTGTTAGCCAGGCAGTTTTCTCTGGAATAACTATTAAATTTCAACCCAAATGGATAGTAATCGTCAGTCTGAATCACGGGTGTTTTAATATGCGTCACCTTGAAGTCATCGAAGTAAACCTCCACCGGCATCACCTCCTCATTCGATAAATAAATGTAAACATACCCCGGCTCTGTAATATCGATATGTGCGCTAAGTTGTTCATGGCTCTTGCCCTCCGGATTGGTACCCATTGTACTGCCGTCTTCGGCTGCGGCGGTGGTTAGACGCTTGTATCCGCTTTTGCCCAGATTGAAAACAAAATTCCTGTCAAAAACGAGGTAATTCAAGTATGCCTTTGGGGCTGTATTGACTTCGTTACCCCGGGTCAATAAGCCTATGAATGGATACTGAAACATACTTGCCGTGCTATAGGCCATACCATCAAGCACGGTCCCGGCGGGGGAAGTACTGTTCGCCACGGCATTTGCAAAATTGACAAGGGCCGGATTTATATTCGGACTGTTTACATCCAGGTATTTGCCAAATACTTCCAGGTCTATCTTATCCCCCGGCATAACCGAAAGCGATTTTGCCAGTCCAACCTTTTCATTGCCTGATCCCGTAAGTCGCTCTGAAAAGGCGCCCGCTGCCGGTGGGGTCAAACCGTTGTAGGTATGATCAAACACGGTTGAATTCACTTTTCTCACTTTGTCAAAGTTAATAAATTGATTTTGTTCTGTAGTCAAATTGGAAGGCTCCACCGTAGCGGTGTTAGCCACCTGATCATCTTTGGTCGTAAACGTCATCCTGACATTACCCAAATGATCCTTGAGGTGATATTGATATTCGGGTGAGGCGTCATTACGATTCGCCCTTCCGAGTGATTGATAAACTTAAGTGTATCATTCTCATAGTGTAACTCGCCGATGTAGTCGGTCAATTTGCCGCTGGCGTTCAATCGCTGGTAAAGCTTTTTGCCAGTGGCATCATAGGTGAAGGTGATAAATTCGCCCGTATTTTTGGTTACCAAATTCGGCAAATTCAGGGAGTTGTATTGAATGGCATTGGCTGCCGTCAGGCCTTTATTCTTGTCTGTAACCATATTTCCATTGGCATCATAGGTGTAGTCATTACCCGTTGTATTACCATCAATAAATCCTTTGGCAGGGTCGGCCCCCATATCATCAACCTTCTGCAATTGGTTGCCGCTATAAGTATAGGTGAGGTTATCCATTTTGGTTCCAGCGCTGTTATTCCTTACCAGGCTCTTAATATTCCCGTTCAGATCATAGGTGTAACCGGGTGCAGAGGATGGCCCTACCTCATTGTACTGTCCTGAAGCATTCGACCAACCACTCGCCGTGTTGTTAAGAAAAGCGGCTGAAGTAATCCGATTCATTGCGTCATAATCATAATTGTAGGCTACATCCTTTATCGTCCCCAGCGCAAGAATCAAAAGGGTATTGCTTCCAAATGAATAATCGAAAGAAACAATTTAATAAGCCTCCTCATCAATAAAGCCTTCTCCTAAACCATAAAAAAAGGGCCAGCGAATAGCTGACCCTTTTGTCCTTCTAAAAAAAGTTTATCAGTTCTTATCCCACCAAAGAGGAGTGCTTATTTTATCCCCTCCTTCTAGCAAGGATACCGCGGCTTCAACAGCGGGGCCGTTGGTTTCCGTCTCGGAAAGCATGAAATTGATCCGCCGGATATGCTGCACGGTCGGATCCGGGATGTCCGTATTCTCCGAGTGAAGAACAGGATAAAGCTTGAGCGCACCACTGCGCCGGATGTCAGCCCAGGCTTCATTGCCGTCGGGATATAATGCTAACCACTTCTGCAATGTGATTTGCTCTTTTTGGATCGCCGGCACGGCGCTGAAAAGGACCGGGACCGTCGACAACGGAGGAGAATTCTGATCGTCCCCGGGAGCAACAGGAACAGCCGTACTGTTGACGTAAGACGTGATTACGGTATTGTCGGTAATACCCCATTGCTTCATTGAAGTCGCAATGCCGGTTTCATAGTAGGATTGGGCCGTTCCTCCACCCATATTCCAGCCTAACATAACACCTTCTGCGCGAAGGAAATAAGCCTCGGCAGCGGCAATGACGTTTGAAGGCGCCGCCTGACCAGCACCATATGGCTGTTTTATGAACGAGAGCGATGCACTTGCGCTGTTCCATCGTTCTCCGTGTCTTGAATTCACATCGGCATTATTAAGGGCATGACCCATATCACCGGCCAACAATCCGTTCCTCAATCCATGATACAGTAACGGATGTGCAAGATCCAGGGGGTTGTAATTTGCACCATCCCCGGTAACCCCTCCATTGGCCTTTTCATTGGCCTCAAGACTGACTTTTGTCGGATTAAAATAAATTGGCAAGCGGGGATCTTTATAACCATTCAGAACGGATGACATCGATGAACTCATCCTAAACTCATTCCAATCCATCACCGACAATCCATTCACATCACCGTTCACAACGCTTTTCTTAATCAGTGCATCATCGTCGGGACTGGTCGTCATCACACCGGCAGCAACCGCTAACTCACCCTCTGTTTTTGCCTTGACCGGATCAACTTTGGAAATCCGTACGGCCAGTCTCAACCGTAGCGTATTGGCAAACTTTATCCAATTGTTTACATTACCATTGTAGACCAGGTCATAACTGCCATAAGGCGTTTCGGCTGTCTTTCCCTTCAAAACGGTCACGGCATCGGTCAACCGCTTAAAGAAGTCATCGTAGATCAGATTTTGAGCGTCATAGGGAACAGATGTTGCAACCTGCCCAGCTTTGAAATAGGGAATCGGACCCCAGGTGTCCGTTACACGCTGGAAAGAAATTACCCACCAGATATTGGCAATTGCATATTCTGCAGAGGCAGGATCATACTTTTCAAGGAGCGTGAGTAACTGAGGCATGGTCGACGTATAGAGCGGAGTCCACAATGAACCGATCCAGTCCATGCGGATCACGAGGCGATCGGATGGAAAGTAGGTCGTGGTGTTGGCAAAATACTGACAGTATTGATCGTGAAACAGGTTTTGAGCAACCTGATAATTCCAACCACTGTTTGTTCCTTGTTGTAGTGCAGCTGAAAAAAGGAATGGCAACTGGGAGGTTCCCAGGCTGGAAAGGGCATTCTTATTGGTATTGATGTCGTCAAAGTTTTTCGTACACGATACCACCAGGACAATGCTGCACAGAAGTGCTACACTGACATGCGTTCTTAAAAGGTTCTTAAATTTTTTCATATGCTGAAATAATTTTATTTTCTGTTTTTATCTGTCAGTTAGAAAGTAAGCTGTAGGTTAAATCCAAGACTCCGGGTGGAGGGGAACACACCATAAGAAACACCCTGCCAGTTGCCATTCCCCAACGCCATATCGGGGTCAAAGGACATCTTGCGTTTGCCCACCCCGGGAACATCCAGTTTCGAACTGCCTCTGTAAAGCCACAGCACGTTGCGGGCGATCAGGGAAAGTCTTGCCGACTTAATAAGAAATGAGCTGGGCAACGGAATAGAATAGCCTAAGGAAAGCTCCCTGATCCTGAAATTGGTGGCATCGTAGGCAAAAAATTGCCCCGCGCCATAACGACCGCCGGTAACCACATTCCAGTAGTCCTGCGAGGTGATCGTTGCGCTATTTGCCGCACCTTCAGGCCATTTCGTCCCAATGACTTTTCCATTGGCATCCTTGATGTCCACCGGTGTGGATTGAACACCGCCTAAGTTCCAACCGCCTTCTCTATAGGGGAGGGTGCCCTTCGTGATTCCATTGAACGCCATGATCTGCTCTGTCCCATCCACAACAACTCCGCCAACGCGTCCGTCGATCAAAATACGGAAGGAGATTTTGTCAAAGGTGAAGGTATTGGTTAACCCTAAAATAGCTTTGGGATTGAAATTGCCAATGGGTTTCAGGTCTTTTGTCAGAACAGGTTTGCCATCCGTCGTCACCACATTATTTCCGTTGTCACTCTTCTGCCATGCAAATGCAACCATGTCGCCATAACTGCCACCTTCTTTTATCTGTGGTGTTGCCGACCGGCTAAAACCTTGCAGGTCAAATGATTTGACAGCATCCGTCAGTTTGATAATTTTATTCCGGTTCATGCCCATGTTGAAAGCAATGTTCCAGGTCAACTTTCCCGCTTTTACGGGTGTTGCATTTAACACCAACTCAAGCCCTTTGTTTTGAATGTTGCCTGCATTGATATATTGATCATAAAAGCCGGTGCCCGGCGGTACATTTACCTTCAGCAATTGGTTGGTGGAGTTGCTCTTGTACACGGTAAACTGAAATCCAAACCGGTTTTGCAAAAACTTGGCATCGATACCAAATTCCAGGTTCCCTACCAGTTCGGGCTTTAAGTTCGGAATGGCCTTTGTTCCACTTCTGGTGATGTATCCGTGTCCTGCCCCCTGGGCATAATCATACGTATTGAATCGTGCCTGTTCCTGTCCCCCATTCCCCACTACGGCATAGTTCCCGCTCAATTTTAAGAATGAAATCGCCTGGGGCAAAACAACGAGATCCGATATAATGCCGGAAAGTCCCACAGAGGGATAGCTAAACGTATACGGTTTTGGAAGGCGCGAATCCCACTCGTTCCGTAAGCTTGCATCCAGGAAAATAGCTTCCTTATAGGCCAGGTTGACTTGCCCAAAAACCGCCTGTGTTTGCACTTCTGATGCATACTGCGACGCAATCGGATTGGTACCGAAATTCAAACTGAAAAAGTTGGTGACGTTAAGTCCGCCCGCGCTATTATTGAGCTGATCATACTTATTATCTTTTAGTATAGCCCCTACGCGGTAATCCAGTTTCAAATGGTCCGTTAATTTGTTGCTGCCGTCCAGCATAACATCAAACCATTTTTGGGTAACGCTGATCAATGAACGGGAATAGTTACCACCCCCTGTGCTGGAAACCCCTAATGTCCCCTGCATGATGGAATTTTCTATCCGATCGGTGATCTTATCCAGATTGGCTCTTCCGGTTACATGCAACCAATCTGTAATGTTGTATTTAGCAGATACGAAGCCCGTGATCCGTTCGCGATTTTCATTTAAATTTGTATTGTGGACTATCCAATACGGGTTTTCCCACAATGCCAGGTTCGTTGTTGGGTACACTGCCGGCACAGGAACCCCTACATTATTAATATCCTGATAATGCTGCGCATCGGCCAGGCTCACGTTCCGTGGTATCAGATAAAGATCCATGACAGCGGACAAGGACTCACCGTTACTGTATTTGTGTTTAATGTCCTGTAGTATATAGGTGACTTTGGCATCCGTCGAGAATTTTTTACTGATCTGATTAGATAACCGTAACGTCAAGGTATGACGGTTCATATTATTCCTGGGCAATATACCCTGAACGCTATTATTCGTGTAGGACATATAGGTTTGCATTTTTGCTGAACCTCCGGAAACACCAATCGAATTATTCAGCGTTAATCCTGTCCTGAAAAAGTCCTTGATATTATTCGGTTGTGCCGAGTACGTTCTTTGTTCACCATTATAAGCCGTAAAAGTGCGACCATCTAACGCAGGTCCCCAGCTCTGTCCAGAGATAGCGCGCCCGGCTGCATTCACTTTCAACGTATCCGAGAATCCCTGACCATACGAGTTCTGCACCGCAGGCAATGAAAATGGAGTATCGGTCTGAATGCCTGAGTTGATGGACACTGTCATTTTATCCTTTCCACCCTTCTTGGTCGTGATCACAATAACCCCATTTCCAGCCTGGCTGCCATACAATGCAGCCGCAGAAGCTCCGCGCAAAATAGTCATCGATTCAATATCATCAGGATTGATGTTGGAAGCACCGTCCGAACCCTGTACACCCCCAAAGTCGCTGGTAACGGTGCCGTTGGTGCCATTGGTAATCGGAACTCCATCTACCACAATCAACGCGTTGTTGGTTCCCTGTATAGAACGATTGCCTCGCAACACTATCCTGACTCCGCTGCCCGGCCCACCGGAACCCTGGGTGATCAGCGCATTGGCAACCTTGCCCTGTAGTGAGTTCAGCACGTTGTTGGCATCCCTGACTTCGATAAGCTCGGCAGGTTTGACCTGCTGAGTGGCATACACCAAGGTCTTGGTCTCGCGGGGGATACCCAACGCAGTAACGACAACTTCGCTTAACTGCGTCCTGTCGTCCTGGAGCACAACGTCAATTGTCGTCCTGTCCCCCACTGCGATCTCCTGGGTCGCAAATCCAATAAAAGACACGACCAGAACGGCGCTTTTATCGGACAAATTAAGGCTGAACTTTCCATCGGCGTCAGTAGATGTGCCGGTAGATGTTCCTTTAACGAGGATCGATACGCCTGCTAAAGCCGTTCCATCCGCGTCGGCAGTTACTCTTCCTGTGACGGTCTGCGCCACCACACTGGCACTGATGAGCGAAAGCAGGACAATGAAACCTAGTAAACTTTTTTTCATAGGGTTTTGATTTGTGTGTGAAATGACTATCGGGTGTGCCTCAGGAAAATTGTCTCCTTACGCACTCAAGTGTACAAGCTATGAGAATGAAAAGATAAATGCAAGAAAAATCAAATAATGTATCCGCACACACTCGTTTTGTGCGCGCACACATAATTTTTTGACCCTTCACCTTATATATGGGGAAATAATCGATATTTAGCCAAGTGAATACGAAAAACATCAGAATTAAGGATATCGCCACACTGGCAGGGGTTTCTACCGGCACGGTTGACCGTGTTTTACATAAGCGGGGCCGGGTGTCAAAGGCAGCCGAAGAGAAGGTAAGAAAGATCCTGAACGAAATCGAGTACAAACCCAATCCCATTGCCCGCTCGCTCGGTTCGAATAAAAAATACAGGATTATTGCCCTTATCCCTGATCCTGCCCAAAACCCTTATTGGGAACAAGCCAACCAGGGCCTCATCCAGGCCCAGACCGAATGGGCCCGGTATGGGATCCAGATCGAACTTTTTCCTTTTGACATGGGTGGAAAGGAGTCTTTCAAAAAGAAAGCCCAGGAAGTACTGAGCGCACAACCAGATGGTGTGTTGACCGCTCCTATTTATTATGATGAAGCGTTACCCGTCTTCAATCTTTTCAAAAACCACAGCATACCCTACGTTTTATTCAATACGAATATTCCCGCCGCGCATCCATTGAGCTTTATAGGACAGGATTCATTTCAGAGCGGGAAGGTGGCCGCAGGGTTGATGCATTTCGGCCAGCATCTGAGCGGTACCCTGGCCGTTCTCCACCTCGACGAAGACAGTCATAATTCCATACACTTATTAGAAAAGGAAAGAGGCTTCCGGGATTATTTTAGTAATAACGGACACCCTGCCTTTGAGATCACTGAATTCAATTTCAACCCGGAGGATCCTGACTTCCCGGGTCACCTTCAGCATCTCCTCTCCGATTCGAAATTGAGAGGAATTTTTGTGAGTACCTCGAGGGGTACATCGGTGGTCGCCTCCTCCCTTGAGAAACGGGGTAAAAAGGACATCCGCCTGATCGGCTATGACATGCTCACTGAAAACCTCAAATACCTGCGATCGGGTACCATTGATTTCCTGATCAATCAAAATCCAAAACGACAGGCTTTTCTCGGTATCAGTCATTTAGT
>DATHFS010000005.1:0-4918 GCA_035317975.1 Cyclobacteriaceae bacterium
CCGGCATAACGATCGACTTCATAATCATTATTCTGGCCCACGGGATGTTTCCTGACGCGGTCCAGTAGCTCCAGCCGGAACGCAATGGGGTCTTTCCCTGCGGCTTCTGCCACTTCATCGAGGAAAGCCTGCTCTGCCCCGGCAATGAAGTTTGACCTGGGCGCCCTGAATGCTCCGATGCTGATATTCGATGGGATCGACCATTCCTCTGCGAGGTAATTCTCTACCGAGCCTGCAGGGAAACGGTTGGCGAACAGTGGACTTTCAGGTATACCCCCCGCCCGCACATGAAACGCGATGAGGTTGTTGTTCGCATCTAACGCTGCGCGATACAACGCGTGATAGGATGGACGGTAGCTACCGAACGTCATATCATCTTCACGTGTATAAATCAGCTTAACAGGCGCCTTCATTTTTTGTGAAATAACAGCGACTTCGACCAGGAAGTGTCCGTACAATCGCCTGCCGAACCCTCCGCCCATGCGTGTCATTTTGATATCGACCTTTTCCAGCGGTAACCCGAGACGGGCGGCCACGCTTTTCTCCATATACTCCGGCGTCTGTACCGGCCCCGCCAACTCAGCCTTGTCTTCCGTAACATGAGCAAAAAAATTCATCGGCTCCATTGTGTTGTGAGCCAGAAAAGGAGCTGAATAAGATCGTTCAATCACCTTGGCTGCTTTTTTGAAAGCGGCACCCGGGTCGCCGTCTTTGCGAACGACCTTCCCGGACTTTGCCGATAAACTGGCCATTGCCTGGGCATGCTTGCTTGTACTCTCCAGTCCGGATGGAACTTTTACTGTTGATTTATTCCCCGTGATATAATGAGCAAATGTTTCATTATAATCACCAAAGGGCTCCCATTCTAACTTCAATGCCTTGCGGGCCTTCATCACCTCCCACGTGGTGCTACCGACTACCA
Organism: Cyclobacteriaceae bacterium; assembly: GCA_035317975.1. GTDB lineage: Bacteria > Bacteroidota > Bacteroidia > Cytophagales > Cyclobacteriaceae > ELB16-189. The sequence continues at coordinate 923 of DATHFS010000005.1, forward strand.
CGACCAGCTCGTTGAAGGCGGTGACATCAAACATGTGTTTTGAGTAATCTTCCTGGTAGGTTTTGATGGTGAAAACATCTTTGATCCCGGGCATCACCCTGGCGGCCGAGTCGTCTACACTTTTTAGTTTCAAGCCAAATGCCGGAGGATGGGCAATCATGGCAATCAGCATCCCCTCTTCCGATAATCTAAACCGAATAGCGGTTGGCCTGTGACGATCTTTAAACCGTCTACATTCTTTCGGGGTGTACCAATAATTTTGAAGTCTTTAACATCCTTCAGTTTCACTTCTTTTGGGACAGGAATTTTGGCTGCGGCGGAGGCTAGCTCTCCATAGCCCGCAGACTTGCCGCTGGGTTTATGGTACACGGTGCCAAGCTCCGTTGTAATTTCATTCACCGGTACTTTCCAGGTTGCCGCTGCTGCCTCGCGAAGCATGTGACGCGCCGTGGCGCCGGCCATCCTAAGTCCCGGCCAACTTTGACGGATAGACTGACTGCCACCGGCGAGTTGCCTTGTAAAGATTTCAGTGTTGAGCGGGGCTTGTTCTACTATAACGTTCTTCCAGTCCACGTCTACTTCCTCTGCGACAATCATGGGCATGGACGTTTTCACATTCTGGCCGATTTCGGGATTTGGCGACATAATAGTGACGACACCATTTTCCCCGATCTTCAGATAACCACTCAATTCAAACCACTCCTTGGGCAGGGTCAGGGCATCTTTCGGATTGGATTCGCATCCAAGCCAACTAAAGCTGAGCATAAATCCTCCACCGGCCAGTGCTGAGATTTTCAGAAAAGACCGTCTGTCAATTGATGTTTTCAAAAGTGTCATTTTCTTACGTGTCTAGTAGTTTGATGCCGTTTTAATTGCTTGTTTGATCCTCACATAGGTGGCGCAGCGGCAAATATTCCCGTTCATGGCAGCTTCGATTTCTTCATCGCTGGGTTTGGGATTGGATTTCAGCAGTGCCGCCGCACTCATGATTTGACCGGCCTGACAATAACCACATTGGGGTACGTCTATTTCCAGCCAGGCTTTCTGGACAGGGTGGTCGCCCTTTTCGGATAGCCCTTCAATGGTGGTAATCTCTTTGTCCACCACGGAGGAGACCGGTAACACACAGGAGCGCGTTGCAACATCGTCAAGATGAATGGTGCACGCACCGCACATCGCCATACCGCAACCGAATTTTGTACCCTGAAGGTTGAGATGATCTCTCAGCACCCACAGCAGGGGTGTGTTAGGGTCTACATCGATCTGTTGCTTTTTACCGTTGATTTTAAGATTGAAGATCGGCATGATAGTTATGTTGAAATTTGACAATAATAGGGTGTCAGAATGAGCCCCGATTGATAAGGGAAAGTAGTACAATCCAACCAATAGCGTTTACGAATTTCAGACAAAAAGTTGTAAAAGTCCAACGCCTCACTGCTTTTCTTTGAGCATGGATCAGGAACTTGAAAACACCTTTCTAAGGGCGTTGGAACACAATCAGCAGAAATTGCGCGAGGCTAAAAATCGCAGTTCAGACTATTTATTATCTTAGGACCGCCAATACATTCTATGCTAAACCCTCTTTCGTTCAATGAAAAACTGGCTGTTGCCGGTTTGGCATTGGCTTGCTTCTTATTGCATTTCATTACCAACCTGAACGGAGCGTACGGGTTTTTCAGGGATGAACTCTATTATATAGCGTGCAGTGACCATCTTGCCTGGGGCTATGTGGATCAGCCGCCTTTTTCACTGTATTTGCTGAAGGCAAGCCGGATGGTGTTCGGCGATAGTCTTCCTGCTATCCGGTTTTTCCCCGCAGTAGCGCACGCGGCAACCCTGGTGCTCACCGCACTCATTGTAAAGAACATGGGAGGGAAGCTCTTTGCCATTTGCCTCGCATGCCTGGCCGTCTTTCTCTCGCCTATTCACATCGCCATGGGCGCATACTATTCCATGAACGCCATCGATATTTTAGTATGGGCAGCGTCCATTCTTCTCCTTCTCAACATCATCAACACGCAGAAAAATAGTTACTGGATCGTGTTGGGAATCGTATTGGGCATTGGCTTGCTCAACAAGATCAGCGTGTTGTTTTTGGGAGCAGGAATAGCGGTGGGTCTCTTACTGACACAACGCAAATTGTTTTCTTCCCGTTGGCCCTACCTGGCAGGTATTCTCGCCTTTGCATTGTTTCTTCCTTACCTCTACTGGAATCTGACACACGATCTGGCACACCTGGAATTTATTCATAATGCCTCAACCGGAAAATATGCAGGTCGAAGTCACCTGGATTTCATGCTGGAGATGTTGCTCCAACTTAATCCGTTTAGTGCGCCGCTATGGATAGCAGGATTGCTCGCATTATTTTTTTATCGCCCTCTTAAAGAATACAGACTTATTGGATGGATTTACATCACCGTTTTTCTTATTCTGCTGATCAACCGAACGAGCAAAGGGGAGTACATGGCGCCGGTGTATGTCTGTCTTTTTGCAGCAGCAGGGGTATGGGCGGAGCAGAAATGGATTTTGCCATCGGGTAGATGGCTCCGCTACGTTTATCCGACCTTGCTGGTCGGAAGTGCCCTGCTTTTGTTGCCACTGGTTATCCCCGTGCTTCCTGTGGAAAAGTATATTTCTTATTCGAGAGAGATTGGCATAAAGCCAGGCTCCAGCGAGAAAAAAGAACTGGCGGAACTCCCTCAGTTCTATGCCGATATGTTTGGCTGGAAAGAAAAGGCCCGCGATGTGGCGAAGGTTTATGAAACGTTGAGTGAAGAAGACAAAATTAAATGTGCAATTTACTCGAATAATTACGGCCGATGCGGGGCGATTGATTTCTATGGTAAGGAATTCGGATTGCCGAAGTCCATCGGGTCGCACAATAATTATTGGCTCTGGGGCCCGCGAAATTATACGGGAGAGGTTACAATCATTTTAGGAGGAACAATGGAAGATCACCGGGAGGATTTTGCCTCTTGTAAACTGGTGGGAGTATCTACCTGCACGTATTGTATGCCGTATGAGAATAATGTTGGTATTTTTTTGTGCCGTGGTCTCAAGGTTCCGTGGAAGGATATCTGGAAGGAAGAGAAGCATTATGAATGAAATACGTTCACAATGCCTAGTTTTATGACCTAAATCATTCGTTATGGCAGTTCATCAATGGAATAAGGAAATACAGCCGCTGTTAAAGAAGTACAAGGGCAAGCAACATCCCCTGGACTATCATAGCCCATATCAGCTCCTCGTCATGGTGGTTCTTTCTGCTCAGGATTCGGACCGGAATATCAACAAACTGGCTCCCGCGTTATTTGAAGCGTTCCCGGACATGAGTTCACTTTCCAAAGCGGACGCCGAATCACTTTATCCCTTTGTACAGAAGATCCGGAATTTCCACAACAAGACAAAGTGGCTGCTGGAGTTGTCATCCATGGTCAAAACAGACAAGAACATCCCCACCACCCTCGAAGCGTTAACACAACTGCCCGGCATCGGAAGAAAATCAGCCAATGTGATTTTGCGCGAAGCCGGATTGCCGGCGGAAGGGATTATTGTCGATCTTCATGTTGTAAGGGTAGCTCCGCGGCTTGGAATCGCCCAGGGAACGGACCCTAAAAAACTTGAAAAGCAAATGATGGAATTGCTGGATCCGAAAGAGTGGGGTGAAGCCGGCATGGCCATTTCGTTTTTGGGAAGGGAAACCTGTCGCCCTACAAATCCCAAGTGCCCCGATTGTGTGATGAATACAGTATGTGACTACTATAAAGTCAATAACGGCTAACCCTCCAACCTTCACCCGGGCGATCCTCTCATTTCTCCTTCGCTACCAGCACGAATCCCCCGCCGCTGGACATAATGAAGACCTTCCTATTTTTTGTGAAATATCAAAATGACCATACTTTATAGACTATTTCTTAATAAATTCAAGACTCTAAATGCATCAGCATGGACAACAGATGTTTTGTAATTCTGCCGCAAGGCGAACCGAGCGGGTAT
>DATHFS010000006.1:0-5369 GCA_035317975.1 Cyclobacteriaceae bacterium
CAACCGATAAGCGCAGTTTGCTTGGGACCATCAAGGCGCGGAGCGGAACAACCGTTACCGTCCAACTGTTAAACGGTGAACAGATCACCCTTCCGGCAAACCAGGTCAGGGAAATGGAGGCCCAGAAAATCTCCATCATGCCGGAGCGGCTGCTCGATGAATTGCCGGATGAGCAAATCCGGGATTTGGTTTCATATATGATGAAGATCCGTAACAATTAAGCAGGGAGACTTGGCGCACGTCGTCGTCCGATAGTGCCGGGGGATAAAGGGGTTTGCATGCTCGGGGTCAAAAATAAACAATTCACGTGACGGATTTGTGATTGCTGATTTTACGGCCTCGAATCAAAAATCAAACATCAACAATAAACAATCCATGTGACGGATTTTTGATTGTTTATTGTTTATTTGTGATTGCTGACCTTGAAAATTCCTGTCGGTTGACCTTCCTTAGCGACTTCGCGTAAGTGTCCTGCATGCTCATCACGAGTGGGAGCGCAATCTACAATCTCAAATCGTTAATTGCAGGGGTCAAAATCACCAATCAAAAATCAACAATAAACAATAAACAATCCACCTGACGGATTTTTGATTGTTTATTGTTGATCTGTGATTGCAGACCTGACCATTCCTGTCGGTTACTTCCCATCAAAATACTCAAGGAATACTTCCCTCAATTCCTTCCCCAACAACTCCCAATCCTTTCCAAAAGGAGCTTTCTTCAGACCGGCTATCCACTCATAGTTGAATTCATAGACGCATGCATCGATATTGAACCGGGCTGCTAACCCTTCTCCGAATGAACTGGGGTTGTAGACACTTGCTTTTCCTTCTGTAAACCAGGTATGTTTGTATAACAAATTCTCAAATCGTTTCATGTTTGCTGTATAGGGCACATTATCAGGCCTTGCAAGGTTAACATGAAGATTGCCTCCGCTATCATTATGGAGATCAATAGCCAAATGAGGCTTCTTTCCTTTTTGAATCATATTTTTTAACCAATTTTCAAGCGCCTGTTTTTCAGGGGCATGATAGGGATCTGCGGGCAAATCCCATTGCCTGTTCAAATCTACCCCTAACGCATTGAAGCGGGTTCTTCCGCGTGCTACCGCGTCTTTATTTGCCATGGGCATGATATAGACACAGTACTTTTTAAGATAGGGCGCTGCATCGTTCTGCAGAAGACTTCGTATCAAGCCCTGGACGACCCAATTGCCTCCCGGTTCCCAGCCATGGGCACGGGCGCGCAGCAAAATTCTAAAGGGAGCATCCGGATCCCCTACCCGTATAATTTCAAGAGGGCGTCCTTCTACCGTTTTACCCACCGTCGTGATCTCAACAAGCGGATTGGGTCTGATTTCGGCAATCAATTTTTCGAGATCACTGAGGCGATACGGTTCCACACTGGCGATATATAATTTATCGCCGTCCATGTGAACCTGGAATTGAAGGCGGTTTCCCTTGATGTATTCTGTGGCTATCCCTTCCCAGTGAATGCCGTCCTTGGAAATGAGACAGTTTGTTTTTTCGGATACCGGACTGGCCTTCATGCCATTCCATACATTATCGAAGTTTTTTAAGATCAGGGTTACGTCCGAACCAGGCTCCGCTTCGATCTGAAAATGCCAATGTCCGTTGGCCCGGTTGGGTGAGAAGCGTTCATGATCATAGATAAGACCTATTTGAACAACACCACTGGAATCCACTTCCCAGTCAAGCTGGGAAGCATTTTCAAAAGCGGTGTTAATAAATATTGATTTTTTCTTTACGGAATCCAGAAGGTGATTAAGCGCATTAAGACCTGGACCGGCCGAAAGCTCGAAAATGACGAATAAAGAAAGTGTACAAAGGGATAAAATACTTTTCCAGGGAGTTTTCATAGACAACGTATTGTAAAATTTCCTCTGCGCCTCCTTTGCGCCTCTGCCTGCGCCAAGGCTTCGGCAGACAGGCCTGCGCCTCTGCGGTGAAAATTTTAGTTGCAAAGGCCTTACCTTAATATAATACAAAATCCTCCGGGCTTTCCTCCGTCTTCTTATTCCCAAACGAATCGACCACCTCGAGGCCTATTCTATACATCCCAAATTTCCGTTCAGTAAGTTTTTTACTGAATACATTATCTGCCTCCGCCCGGTCGCCCGCCAAGCTGTCATCTTTCAATTCCACATCAAAAGAGTTAGCCGGATCATCCTTTGCAATGAGTTTTGCCTTGACAGATTGAATTTTTGAGCCATCGTACACTTTTGCCTGTAGGGTGTTATTTCCAACATGAAGCCAACCTACTACAGGCGGCGTGGTATCTTTGCCCTTTACTTCTATTGTAATGACTCCCTGTTTAATAATATGAAGGGGATACGCCGGAAGCCAGTATTCAGCAAAAAAAGAAAGGGAGTGGTTTTCGGGACAATTTGAAGAGAGCACCGGAATATCATATTTCGCTGACCCACCCACATGGTCATACGAGCCCCAGTTATCCGCCTTTCTGATATGGATCCCGAACGGATTGATGTATGGGTCTGAAAAACATAAATCCGTACGCCAGTATTTGTCCTGATCCCTGACCAGGATCACGATCGATTCACCGGGATTAGCTTTTCCATCTCCATTTCCTGCACCCAGCAATATCGCCTCAGTATCATTCCCTCCTTTTGCGACGGTAACGACCCTCCCGTCGGCAATTTCAAAATCGTTTATTTGCGGCAAGTCCTTCTTTAAGGGGATTTCAAAAAATTCAACCCATTCATTTTTGTTTTCATCCCGGATGGCAAGCCGGAATTTAAGGACCTCAATACTGTCCGGCAGCACCTGGAATGAAAATGGACGCTGACCGGCTTGAATTTGATTTACCCCAACACTTCCAAATTCAGATTCGCTTTGTTGGATCGTCACATTGTTTCGTGTAGCGGACAACGTTGCGGCAACATTCTTTCCAACGGAAATTCCCTTGTTCAGCAATTTTACCGAAAGCGTGACTTCCTTCCTGTGTGTTGCCCACTTCCTATTCGCTATTTCAACTGAAGCGATGGAAATATTCGGCTTGTCTGTGTTTTTATTAATTCCAATTTCATGCGTACTGCCATTCAGCAAAATGGTCAACCTGCCGGCAGGGTCACTCCGGACCATTTTCTGTGAAGCGGTTGAGCTTTCAGGTTCGATATCATTAATGGTGTACAGTGTATTTTTTTCATACGCTGCCGGAGTCGTTACCGATACATTCACAAATGGCAATCGTTCTCCGTCCGGAAGAAACTCCCTGACGGAACAGGTAAAGCCTCTTTGATCAACATTCTCCAGGATCGTAAATCCGGGAACATTCCGGTCAGAACGGATCGTGTAATCCCAAACTGAAAATTGAGGATAAACATCGATGTGGTCCCATTTCAACGGCCGGGGTGGTGGATTCTCAAATGTCTTCAGCAAAAACCCGAACATATCGCCCAGTCCGCAGGTAGAATGCTCTGCATCATAAATCTTCCAATCATAATTATCCATTACCTGCGACCAGACCCGGTTCATATCCTGGTGGTACCCACGGATGAAATCCTTGTCGCCATAATGAAGCCGGACGTTCATGCCTGCGAAATTTTTATGCGTGTCCATGTGCCGGAGTTCCACAGGAAAATCTTTCGGGCCAACGACGAATTCAGGTGAACCGCAAAAATTGCCTGCTGCTGACAACAGGTGGGGATATTTTCCCCCAATCCAGAACGTCATAAAACCACCCATAGAAAGACCCGAGATCGCTCTGTGTTCCCGGTCGGCAATCGTGCTGTAATGGGTGTCTATGTATTCGACCAGTTCAGGAAAGTAAAGCGGGAACTGTCTATACGTTTCTACCGGGCCTACATTGTAGGGCCGTACATAATATTTTTCGTCCGGACTGCGATTATACCCGTCCGGTTTCACTACGATCACATCATGCGTGGATACAAAGTTCGCAATGTTGTCTCCCTTGTTTTCATCCCCTTTATCAAAATCCGCATAATTGTTACTGCTTCCGAAATACCGCTGCGACCAGCCATGGTAAAAATAGATTACGGGATACCGTTTCTGAGGCAGGTCAAAATAATGAGGAGGCAAAAATATCCGGAAATTCCTGATCTCACCCATCACAACACTGTAATGACTCGCATCAACAATGGTTACCTCCCCGACAGGCATAGCGCGGGAATGAAGGGCGATGGTTAGGAGAAGAAAGAAATTAACGGAAAGCAGTTTATTCACGGCCGACTTTTTAAGTACCCCAAGACACCACCGATCGAGTTTTGCTAAGAAACTTCACAAAGGCATTGAGTTTCTTAGGAAAAACATAACTAAAGGTAAGGAATTAAAAATATCCTATTTTTATCAACTGATCACCCTACGGCTGCCTAATCACTAATCGGTCATTCAGAAGTTTCTATAAACAGATGCTAAAATTTGATCGTTTTCTCATGACAAAATTCACCCAAGAAGAATTCTGTAAATTCTGATCTAAATCCTGCTCCATGTATATTATAAACCTCCACTACATCGTTCCCCTGGACAAACTTGACCTCCACATGGCGGCGCATGTTCAATTCCTGAAGGCCTACTACAAAAAAAATATCTTTGTGGCTTCCGGACGCAAAGTACCCCGCACCGGAGGGATCATCCTGGCCCTGGCCAAATCAAAGGAAGAGGTAGAGAAGATCATCAGCGAAGATCCTTTTTATAAACACAAGCTCGCCGAATTCAGCGTAACGGAGTTTTTAACTTCACAGTATCATCCTGAACTTAAGAAGCTGTTGGGGTAAAGCACTCCCCAATCTGCCAGTAGAGTCGCCCAGGAGGCTGGCGGAGACACCAAAATGAAAACTGCCTGCCCCGATTTTTTTCGGGGCAGGCAGTTTTCATTTTGTGATTCCCCGCCCTTGTAGGTGTTGTGGGTTGACCTGTGCGTCGGATCACCAACAAGCATATCTGAGACCCGTTTGAAAATAAGGACTTAAGGGGACGTGCCATGCGCGGAGGCTTGTTGGTGTCCCCACCCTCATCCGCCGCAAACACTAACAAGGGCGTGAGCATATCTTAAGATTTTCTTCGTGTCTTTGTGCCTTTGTGGCAAAAGCATTCTTTGTCGCAATCACCACCAAAGATTGTCGTATTCGCACTTTCCATTCTGAAATTATTGCCATTAACTTTGAAATAGAATCACCGGGATCAGGAACATATGGCAAAAATTACCACCCTCTAACCCCCATAAAAATGAAATTTACAACCACCCTGTTGCAAGCGGGTAAAACTGCAACGGGCATCCACATTCCATCGGAAATTGTCGAGCGCATGGGAGCCGGAAAGAAACCTCCGGTTCGCAGTACCATCAACGGTTACACCTACCGCAATACCGTG
>DATHFS010000007.1:0-8738 GCA_035317975.1 Cyclobacteriaceae bacterium
AGTTACGCAGACTTGATCCGCGAAATCCTACCAATTTCCTCCAGGATTTCGAACCCAATGAAATCATAAGGATTGACTGTGGTAATCCGCTGTTTTGCTTCTGCGTAAATCTGCGCGATCTGCGGGAAACCTCCGCGTAAATCTGCGCGATCAGCGGGAAACCTCTGCTGGAAAACCTCCGCGTAAATCTGCGAGATCTGCGGGAAATAAATCTCTCAATCGTGGGTAGCACTCATTCGTTTATCCCGAATTGATTTTAACCACCTATAAAACCTGAATCCGATCCAACCCCCCATCAACCCGACCAGCATTCCGGCAAGGATGTCGCCTGGATAATGTACTCCCAAATAGATTCTGGTATACATCATAAAGGCCGCCCAGACAAAAATCAGTGCTGTCCACCGGGAGCGTTTTCTAAAAATAAGCCAAATGAAAAACGCAATTGCCAGGGTATTGGCGGCATGGCCAGAGGCAAATCCATACAATCCTCCTTCGTATCCATTAACGGTATGAACCAACCCCTGCAAACCGGGTTCATGGGAAGGTCGCGGCCTTGCAAAAAAGGGCTTCATTAACGTCGTAGTAATCTGATCGGATAACAAAATAGCCAAGCCGATACCAACCAAAATCAACCAACCTTCCTTTTTATAGTCAGTAAAGATGAGGTACAACAAAACCAGGTACAACGGTATCCAGAAAGCCGTTTTTGTCATCAGCAACATAACGGGATCAAGACAGGGTGTGTGGAAACTATTCATCCAAAGAAATACCTGCTCGTCCCATTCAAGAATTTTACTCATAGATCAATTGTTAATGTCGGCTGCTTTTTCGTTTTCTTCTCTTATCCACTGACGCGCTTCTCCCCATGAACCGAAATTGCGAATAGCGATTCCGGAAGGTTGTAAAGCATGTTCAATCCCTTTCATAAAAGAATTGACATCGTTGGTTAAGACGGAGGGGTGGACCACTGCCATTCTGAGGAGCCCGGTTTCAATTGCATGAGGAAGAATTTCCTTAAATAGCCACTGCTGGTCCCCGGGATCAACCGTTCCCTGATGGGTGAGGTCGGTGATCCAGTTGGGAGTGTTATATGTTTTCATGAATTCAATTACGTTAAGGTACGTGAATCTGAATTGCTGGCTGGCAATGGATCCCCGGCAGACGACACCGATAGCATTGAGGATGGCGTTATAAACTATTTTGGAGTCCGGTTCGTCCAGCAGGACCTGCTCTTCCAGATTCTGAGGGACTCCGATAAAGAGGGTGAACTCAGTGAAGGCGTTAACCTGACTCCTTACTTCGATCCGTCCATTCAGGGACTCGGCCTGCATTTTGACCTGGTACAATCCAAGACCTTTTCCTTCGGTCTGAGGATGAAACCGTTTATACATTTTGAACATACTCTGGCTGTGACGCTTCAGGTCAATGCCCAACCCGTTATCTCTTACCGTAAGCATAAAGTAACGACCGTCCTGGTTGGAAGTTATTTCAATCACGGGCGTCCGTTCCGGGGACCGGTACTGAAGCGCGTTGCTGATCAGGTTGTAAAAGATGCTCACCACCATAGGACGCACCGAATAAAAGAAAGGTGCGCGGGAAAGGTCGATGCGGAATTCGGCTTCGGGTGACTCCCGGTCCCCCCGGAGCTGGAGCAGGATGGAATCCAATTCGTTGGCGATGCTGATCTTTTGATGGATCCGCAACAGGGGGTTGCTAGTAGCAATGATCTTGCTTAAGTCGCGAATGATAGTATCCAGTTTATTAACTGCATTTTTTATGTGCCGGTTCACCTCCTCAGGTTGTGGTTTAACATCCGGGTTATCCATGATCTGAATGAGACCCAATAAACTGGTTACAGGACCGCGGAGGTTATGGGAGACGGTATAAGAAAACTGGCTCAATTCATTGTTATGCTTAATGAGTTCGTGATTCGCATCGGTGAGTGCTTTATTTTTCTCAATCCATTCGGCGCGTTGTTTCTTTACCTCTGCATCTTTTTTCGAAACCCATCGGAGAATAAAGAAGGCGCCGGCAAGAAGACAACAAGCAATTGCTACAATAATAAAGGTAAAGTCACCGCCCGATGCAGTTAGGGCAAAAAGGAGATGTAAGAAAATCATTTATCGCGTTGTCTATTTCGGTTCGAAATTATTCAAAACTGGCTATTTCTCTGTTTTATGGACAACTATTGTTTCTTGACCGGTTCCTGTTATATCTTTAACGTTTAAGGCTTTAATCTATGACGAAGTTTGATTTGGTAATCATCGGGGCAGGGCCCTCTGGTTATGCTGCAGCGATGCGGGCGCTGGATTTCAAAAAGAAGACACTCCTGATTGAAAAGGGTAAAGTAGGGGGAGCCGGCGTTACCAACGGGGCGCTTTCCTCCAAGACATGGTGGGAATTGTCCCGGGAGGCATCTGCCTTTCGCAAGAGCCTGATCCGGTTTAATATCCAGGCGCCGGGGGTTCATTACAAAGAAATTCAGGCGGAGGTAAGGCGGGCGGTGCAGGAGCGCAAGTCCATGCTCGAGGAAAACATGGATCATTTGCGCGATACAAACTATTCAGGCCTGCTCGAATTCAAAACAGGCACGGCGAAATTGATCAGTCAGAACGAGGTAGAGATTTCGAACGGAGTACACCGGGAAGTAGTATGGGCCGATAGCATTATCCTGGCCACCGGCAGCCGGCCGCGATACCTTCAGGAATTACCGGTCGATGAACATATTGTCATGACAAGTGAAGGGATTGAAAATATGGAGGAATTCCCGGAAAGCATGGTGATCGTCGGGGCCGGGGTGATTGGATGTGAATACGCCACCATTTTTTCCGGGTTTGGAAAAACGAAAGTCCACCTCATTGATAAAGGCGCCCGTATCCTTCCATTTGAAGACGAAGATGTAGTGAAAATCATCGAACGAAACCTGGATAACAACGGGGTGCTGATCCACCGCAACTCGAAACTCATTAGGCTGGAAATCAAGAACGGCCGGGTGGAATATGAATTGGAATACGATGACGGCGGGAAAGAAATTTTTAATGTGGAAAAAGCATTGGTCTCCGTGGGGCGCGTTCCCAACCTGGAAGACCTATGGGATGATAAGGTGGAAATCAATATTACCAAAAGAGGCATTGAAGACAATGACACGCAAACCAACATTTCCAATATTTATGCAGTAGGCGACCTGACGGCGGATATTTCGTTAGTGAATGTGGGAGAACTGGAAGGCCGCTATGCCGTGGAGAAGATCTTTGGAAACCCCAAGCGAAAGCTGGTATATGAAAATATCAGCAACATTATGTTCCTGAATCCGGAGGTAGCCGGTGTTGGATTAAATGAAATCCAGGCGCGGGAAAAAGGGATCAATTACCGTGTAGTCACCCTGGACTACGCCTGCATTCCCCGCGCGATTGCAAAACGCAATACGCAGGGCTTCATTAAGTTGTTGGTGACCGATAATGAGGACATGAAAATATTGGGTATGAAGGTGGTTGGAAATCAGGCTTCCAGTGCGATCCAGGCAGTTGCCGTCCTGATCTCTATGGACAAAGGTGTTGAAGAATTAGCGGAATGTGTTCATCCCCATCCATCGATTACAGAAGGTATTCAGGAATGTGTCCGCATGCTGATGGGAAAGTCCTTATTCAAACCCGCCGCCCTGCCGTCAAGGCTTTCATGCCGGCGGAGTGTGAAGGGGGTTTATGAGAACATGGTATTCTAGAAGTAAGTAGGCAGTAGGCAAAGGGCAGTAGGCAATGTGTTTACCGAGGGTGAAGAGCAATGACCAACCTCTGGACTATCCGAATGAACCACCAGGAACCAAGTAGGCAGTAGGCAAGGGGCAGTAGGCAATGTGCTTACCTGGCGTGAAGAGCCTACCAAGAATCCAGAATCGGGAGCTCACGCTGTCAGCCTTCGAGGAAACCACCAATGACTAATAGCCAATGACCAATAAACTGCCATCATGACCCCCCAAACTATCCCAAAAAACTACCAAGCCCAAGCGCTAAGAACTATTTCAGGTGACGTTGCCTCAAAACATCCATTACATCATCCAAAGCGTACCCCTTTGCCACCAGTAGTACAAGGTAGTGGTACATCAAATCCGCGGCTTCGTTCAGAAAGAGTGCTTTATTATTGTCTTTCGCTTCGATCACCAGTTCGATAGCTTCTTCACCGACTTTCTGGGCCACCTTATTGATGCCCGCATCCAGGAGACTGTTCGTATACGACCCGGGCCGGGGGTTCTTTTTCCTTTCCTTAATGATCGCCTCCAGGAACCCAAGGCCCTGAGATTCGTTTTTTTCTCCGAAGCAGGTGTCGGCCCCCGTGTGGCAGACGGGACCCGTTGGCCTGGCTTTGATCAGCAACGTGTCCTGGTCGCAATCCAGGATCATATCAACACACTCCAGAAAATTACCGCTGGTTTCTCCTTTCGTCCAAAGTCGTTGCTTTGTCCGGCTGAAAAAAGTGATCCGCCCTTCGAGCGTGGTCTTGCGAAAGGCCTCTTCGTTCATAAACCCCATCATGAGGACTACACCGGTGGTGGCGTCCTGAACGACACAAGGAACCAGGCCGTTGAGTTTTTTGAAATTGATTTGTGCAAGGTCAACCATAGCATGAATTATTTTCGTACGGCAATTCCGTTCTTTTGCAAATAGGACTTTAGGTCGGGGATGCTGATTTCCCCAAAGTGAAAAATACTTGCGGCGAGCGCAGCATCGGCCCGGCCGAGAATAAAGACGTCAAGAAAATGCTGCAGATGACCTGCTCCACCCGAAGCGATCACAGGAATATCGAGAAGCTGGTGGAGCTTCGCCAAGGGATCGATGGCAAATCCATTTTTGGTCCCATCGTGGTCCATACTGGTAAAGAGAATCTCTCCGGCGCCACGGTCCTGGCCTTCCTTTGCCCAGGAGAACAGTTTTTTTTCTGTTGGCCGGGTTCCACCGTGAGTGAAGACGGTCCACTGGTTGTTCACTTTCCTGGCATCAATGGCCAGGACAATGCATTGCGAGCCAAACGCTCTTGCCAGTTCATCGATGAGACCAGGATTGTTAACCGCTGCAGAATTAACACTTACTTTGTCCGCTCCCGAGTCGAGGAGGGGGGCAACGTCTTCTATGGAATGAATACCTCCACCGACGGTGAACGGAATGTTGACATGAACGGCAATTTGCTTTACTAGTTGGGCAAATGTTTTTCGCTTTTCGCTTGTCGCGGAAATATCGAGAAACACAAGCTCATCCGCGCCTTGCTGTGCATATGCCGCCCCCAGCTCCACCGGATCACCAGCGTCGCGGATGTTGATAAAATTAATGCCTTTCACGGTGCGACCGTCTTTGATATCAAGGCAGGGAATAATGCGTTTCGTCAGCAAGGAGAGTAGTGGTTATAGCGAAGAACGGTTTTCACCGCGGAGGCGCGGAGGCGCAAAGCAGGCGGAGAGGAAATGCAACTTGGTTTGCCGCCGGAAATAATAATTTCTCTGCGTAACCTTTGCGCCTCCGCGTCTCTGCGGTGAAATATTAGAAGTTCTTTAGCTCTGAGAGTTTAATTCTATTTTCATAAATCGCCTTTCCGATAATGGCTCCGTCTACCTTAATGTATTTTAATTCGTTCAGGTCATTCAAGGAACTAATTCCTCCACTGGCAATGACCTTCAATTTTGGAAATCGTTTTTTGAGTTTCCGGTATAGACTTAAATTGGGGCCCTGCAATGTGCCGTCCGTCCGGATATCGGTGCAACAGATGTACTCCAGTCCCTTTTTTTCAAACTGGTCCGCCAGGTCAACCAGCCGCAGGCTGGTCGCCTCAAGCCATCCATTGATCATGACATTGTCATCCATGACATCGGCACTCAAAATGAAGTTCTCGGGTCCATAGGTCTCCATCCAGCCGGTAAACACCTCCGGTTTCTTCACTGCAAGACTGCCTACATTGATTTGGTTGATGCCGAGTTCCAGGAGTTGCTCCACTTCTTTTTTCGATTTGACGCCCCCTCCGAAATCAACTTTCAACGACGTTTTTCCCTGAATTTCTTCAATCACTTCCCAATTCACCACTTTCCCTTTTTTCGCACCGTCCAGATCGACCAGGTGCAAATATTCCAGGTCGGCGTTTTCAAATTCCCGGGCCACCTCCAGCGGGTTTTCGCGGTAGACTTTCATTTGACCGTAGTCACCTTGCGTCAGGCGAACACATTTTCCGCCGATAATGTCAATGGCTGGAATGATTCTCATACGCTCAAAAAACTTTGTAACACGCGTTCGCCGGCCGCCGCCGATTTCTCGGGGTGAAATTGAACGGCGTAAAAATTGTCCTTTTTCATGGCAGCACTAAAAGGAGAACCATATTCTGTTTGGGCAACCGTATGCTCATTCAGCGGAACGAAATAGCTGTGCACAAAGTAAACAAATTGGTTTTCAAGTTCCTTCGAAAGCCATCCCGAAACCCGCAACAAGGAATTCCAACCGATGTGCGGTACTTTAAGGTCGTCAGCCGGAGTAAACTTTCGGACCGTTTCACCAAATATACCGAGGCATGTGGTATTATTTTCGTCGGAATGCCGGCACATCAGTTGCATCCCCAAACAGATGCCTAGTACGGGTTGCTTGAGATTCACGATGAGTTGGTCCATTTTTTTCTGCCGTAAGAATGCCATGGTCGTGCTGGCTTCTCCCACACCGGGAAAAATGACTTTGTCAGCGCGGCGAATCTCTTCGGGGTCGTCGGTCACCAGAAAATCAACACCGAGCCTTTCCAACGCGTATCGAACGGATTGGATGTTGCCTGCATTGTATTTGATCACGGCTATTCGCATTGTCACCTCACCCCCGGCCCCTCTCCGAAGCGGAGAGGGGACGAGTCGTTATTATGATTCAATATTTTTTAACCTCTCTTCTCTCTTCTCGATTCTTACTTCTCAACTTCTCGCTTCTCAGCTTCTCGCTTCTCCTCCTCAAAGCGTTCCCTTAGTTGATGGCAATTGATTGTTTAAATAATCCTTCCTCACTGCCATCCGAATGGTCTTGGCAAAGGCTTTAAAAATAGCCTCAATCTTATGGTGTTCATTTTCCCCCTCGGCCTTGATGTTCAAATTGCATTTGGCCGTATCGGAAAAAGATTTAAAGAAATGAAAAAACATTTCCGTGGGCATTTCACCAATCCGCTCGCGTTTGAATTCAGCTTCCCAAACCAGCCATGGACGGCCTCCAAAATCAATGGCCACCTGGGCCAGACAGTCGTCCATGGGCAGACAAAAGCCATAACGTTCAATTCCACGCTTATCACCCAATGCCTTTAAGAAGGCCTCGCCCAAAGCAAGGGCAGTGTCTTCTATGGTATGGTGTTCATCAATATGCAAATCACCTTTCACTTTCACCTCCAGATCGAGCTGACCGTGCCTGGCAAGCTGATCCAACATGTGATCAAAAAATCCCAACCCTGTATTCACGGCCGACGTTCCTGTACCGTCCAAATTAAGAACAATTTTGATATCCGTTTCCTTTGTCTTTCTGACTACCTCCGCCCTCCTGGATGAAATAACCAGTTGCTTGTAAATGTCTTCCCACTGTGAAGTGATCAGGCAGCACCACTCCGCCAGGCCTTTTTTGGTTAAGTCGGATCTCAACCCCCCATCGTTGATGAGGATTCCCTTCGACCCGATATTTTTCGCTAGTTGGATGTCGGTGATCCGGTCTCCAATGACGTATGAATTTTTTAAATCGACGGTTCCGTTGAGATACCCTTCCAACATTCCAATCCCGGGCTTGC
Organism: Cyclobacteriaceae bacterium; assembly: GCA_035317975.1. Taxonomy (GTDB): domain Bacteria; phylum Bacteroidota; class Bacteroidia; order Cytophagales; family Cyclobacteriaceae; genus ELB16-189. Next base: position 7,777 of record DATHFS010000007.1, read on the forward strand.
GTGTTGGTTTGTTCTCAGCAGCAAATGACTTATCAATGTGTACCGAGATAAAGTTTATTCCCTCTTTTTCAAAGGCGCTGATCATTTTGTTGTGCGCGGGCCAGAATCGTTCTTCGGGAAAACTTGCTGTGCCTAGTCCATCCTGATTCGTAACCATGACGAGTTCATAGTTTGTTTCGCGTGCGATCCGGCCCAACCAGGTAAATACGCGGGGATAGAATTCCAGTTTCTCCAGGCTATCAATTTGTTCATCGGGCGGCTCCAAAATCAGCGTTCCATCGCGATCAATAAAAAGAACTTTTTTCATAGCTGCTTCAATACATCAATGAGTTTTCTGTTTTCGATTTCCGTGCCCACGGTGATGCGGAGGCTACCCTCACATAAAACCACGTTCGACCGGTCGCGCACAATGATGCCCTGATCAACCAGGTCGTGATAGGTTTTTTGAGCATCCATGACTTTTACCAAAAGAAAGTTGGCATCAGAGGGATACACTTTTTGAACAATTGGCATCTTCGACAAATTTGCCTTGAGCACGTCGCGCTGTGCTTTGATGCTGGCCACCGAGGAATTTTTTTTGTTCTCGTCCCGGAGATAGTCGAGGGCAACGGTTTGCGTCATGGAGTTAATATTGTACGGCGGTTTGATTTTGTCCAGCACCTTGATCACCTCCGGATTCGAAAAGCACATCCCCAGTCGTATTCCGGCAAGGCCCCAGGCTTTTGAAAAGGTTTGAAGTACAACGAGGTTGCTGAATTCGTCCAGGACCGGAAGAAATCCTGGCGTGGCGGTAAAATCGATGTATGCTTCGTCCAGGATGACCAATCCATGGAATTGGAGCAGCAGTGACTTGATTTTTTCAGCGTCCAGCAAATTGCCGGAGGGATTGTTCGGGCTGCACAGGAAGAGAAGCTTCGTGTTCTGATTCCAGGTATCTTTTATCGCGGCGACGTCCAGGTCGA
>DATHFS010000008.1:0-2209 GCA_035317975.1 Cyclobacteriaceae bacterium
ACTTCAACACTTCAGCACAGATACTGTGTTGATGTTGGTAGTATCTGGCTATATAGGGACCCCCTAACTTCAACACTTCAGCACTTCAGCACTTCAACACTTCCGAAGGTACAATCTTACCCCCACCTACCGCTCCCTCGGCAACGGCACACACAAGGTAACATCCGGGGGCATCAATTTACCGGGCACGATAACCGACCGCGCGGGGACGCGCCTATTTCCTATTACCGGATTCTTTTCAAAAAATCCGAACGGCATCAAGGAGAAACCTATTGTATGGACATTCATGATCGGCCAGTCTTCCGGGCGCACGATATGCGTTACGCCCAGGTTATACCATAGTACGACATCCTTTCCTTGCAGACTTTCATTGTCTTCTACCCAGCCCGGCAATCCATCTTTTATCCCGCGGGAGTTGGGGTAGTCGCCGGCGGGATACGATTCATTTTCTTTATAAGAAGTCACCCAAAGCTGGCTCTCCAGAAAATCCGCCATCCTGCGGGGACCTGATCCTGCGGCCGCCAGGGGAGAGGCATTTTGCCCGGGCATGAGAGCATAGCTTTTTTGTTGTCCCAGTGCATTCACGGCTTTTGAATCGGCGACCATCCAATGACGGTACGTGCCAGTGTTTAAGTTTCTCCGCCCTTCCGATTCATTTTTTATTAAGGACATCTGTTTTACAAAGGCATTGTTCCACGGATTCTTATCATTCGCCGGAACGGGCACGGTATTCATTTCTTCGACGATATTCTCAGTCCCATCGACGTCCAGATCCAAACGAAAGGTAAAGAAATGCTGATGGTTCGTTGCTTCTACGTGCGGCGCCACGAGTGTTCCATAATACATGCCCTTATAGGTTTCGTCAGCACCGCCAGGCAAATCGGTAATCCGATTAACGCCTTTGATCCCGACAACACCGGTGAGTTCCATTTTCAGATCAATGGTTCCGTCCTCATGGAATACCCATTTAAAACCGTAATCGTAGTTCCAAACTTTCGTAAAATATTTTACAACAAGGTTTCGGTCACCCTTTGCAAATTTTCCGTGTCGTGTTAAGGGGCCTGTATACTCTTCATATACTGCTACCACGCTATCCACCTGCTTCGGTTCTCCCCGTTCATCGTGAAAGATACCGGAAAGAAATGTCGAGTTTTCCGGAACATCGGCACCTACCTTTAAGCCACCCATGGAATGGATATAAGACTGGCCAAGCCGGTAAGCGCCGACATCATAATAATTCCAGGCCGCGTGAGTAAGATCTGTCGAACCATACGGAACATACATTTCGGCAACGGACGCCCGGTAGAGTACGGGTCGCAACAGTCCGTTATCATTATACTTTACATCATGCAGGATCAATCCTTCACGGTTATCCATCCCCAGCCGGAATGACCAGCTTTTACCCTTAACCTGAAACCCCTCGATCGTAAAACTAGTCCCTTCCGGCTGAGAGATCCTAAGCGGTTTTGACTCTGGGACCAGCAGTTTGGCTGAGTCCATTTCAAAATAGCCGATGTCTTCCGGCTTATAAAATGTCTTCCCTCCGTCATCCAGTACTTTCAAGACCTTCTGTGCGGTCAGATCGACGTAGGCGACCAGTCCGTCGATGAGTAGTTCGTGGTATTTGTTATTAATGTATTGCGGGGTGCAGATCATTTCCCGGTGATCCGGAGGGGCAATGCCCATCTCGCCGGCGAATACGAAGGACGTCTTGACTGAATCAGGATGAATTCCCCTTTTTCGAAGTCCGGCGAGCCACAACGGATCCTTTTTGAGTATGACGTCGGTGACGGAGTCTTCGGCGAATCCGCCGGCCGTGACGCCCGGAATGGAATTAAATGAAAGAACTTTTTTTGCCGTCAGATCGACGACGGCTTCATAGGTCTTATTGTTGGGCCGGTCGTACAGTACTGCGAATGCTTCCCGTCGGTAATCGTCCCCGGATTTGTACTTCAGCATCTCCGCTTTCGGTGGCTCATTTAAATTGATCACATGAAAGCGGAACGTTGTATCGACCTTTCGTTCCCCAAGCAAAATCTGTTTGACCAGCTTGATCTCTTCGATGCTGAGAGGATTGAGGGGATGTTGGAATGAAGATTGAACCGGGGTGCTGTCCTTCCCGTCAGTTGATTTTTTTTCTGAACAGCCTGCTGTGAACAGGATCATGATCAGTCCACCGGTGAGCAAGGACCAACCTGTAGCGGTGTTT
>DATHFS010000009.1:0-4675 GCA_035317975.1 Cyclobacteriaceae bacterium
GCTGCAGAACACCCGGGCGCGTAAGCAATCCTTTGGTTTGAAGAAGATGGTGGACTTCAAGGGAAAGATCATTACTAATTCCATTGAAGGATTGGAGTTGGAGATTGGCAATAAGAATGTGTGGTTCAAACTGATTGGGGATTTTAATGCATACAATTTACTGGCCGTGTATGGAACGGCCATTCTGTTGGGGGGAGATTCAGATGAAATTCTCACTCACTTGTCGGCCTTACCCGGTGCAGCCGGAAGGTTTGAGTTGATCGGCCGTGGATCAAAGATCACCGCCATTGTGGATTATGCGCATACGCCGGACGCCCTGAAGAATGTACTGGAGACGATCGCTCACTTCCGCACCGGGGCAGAACAGGTGATTACCGTCGTGGGATGCGGCGGCAACCGGGATAAGTCAAAACGACCTCTTATGGCTTCGATCGCCTGCCGCTTCAGCGATAAAGTCGTACTCACTTCCGATAATCCGCGCGATGAAGATCCCATGGAGATCATCCGCGAAATGCAAACGGGGATCGGCCCTTCTGAAACCAGGAAGACCCTTGTTCTGGTCAACCGGGAAGAAGCGATCAAAACAGCATGTATGCTGGCGAAACAAAGGGATATTATTCTTGTCGCCGGAAAAGGCCATGAACAGTACCAGGAAATTAAGGGAGTGAAGTACCCGTTTGATGACAGGGAAGTGTTGGAAAGGATGCTTAAGATGTTCTCTAATTAATTATCAATTGATGATCGTATAAATGGTATACTATCTATTCAACTATATCGACAAGCAATTTGACCTCCCCGGCGCCGGGTTGTTCCAGTACATTTCATTTCGTGCCGGTGCCGCTGCTCTTTTGTCTTTATTGATTACAATCACCTTTGGCAAAAACCTGATCAACTTTTTAAGAAGGAGACAAGTAGGGGATGAGATCCGGGACCTCGGTCTCGAAGGCCAGCTACAAAAGAAAGGGACTCCTACCATGGGAGGAATCATTATCATCGCCGGGATCCTTGTTCCCACATTGTTATTCGCTAAACTGGATAACGTTTATGTTATCCTGCTCATTATCGCCACTCTATGGCTGGGTTTGATCGGCCTCCTGGATGACTATATCAAGGTGTTTAAGAAAAACAAGGAGGGACTGGCCGGTCGTTTTAAGATCGTTGGACAAGTAGGCCTGGGATTGATTGTGGGCCTTACCCTGTTTTTCAACAGCGATGTGTTGATCCGCGATGTGACGATAAAGCCGGTGACCGAGATGGCGATAGCACAAGACCAGAACGGATCGGAGGGTCCCCTGGTCAAATCGACAAAAACAACGGTGCCGTTTTTTAAGAACAACGAATTCGATTATGGCCAGATACTTCCTTCCGGAGCAAGGGATTATACGTGGGCGATTTACACATTGGTTGTGATCCTGATCGTCACGGCGGTATCGAATGGATCAAATATCACTGATGGCATTGACGGTCTTGCCGCCGGTACCGCAGCGATCATCGGCTTGACGTTAGCCATATTTGCCTACTTGTCAGGGCGGGTTGACTTTAGCTCGTATCTCAATATCATGTACATCCCCAACCTCGGTGAGCTGGTAATTTTTTGTACGGCCTTTGTAGGATCATGCCTGGGATTCCTGTGGTACAATGCCTACCCGGCGCAGGTGTTCATGGGCGATACCGGCAGTCTTTCGTTGGGGGGAATCATTGCGGTATTGGCGCTGGCGGTGCGAAAGGAATTGATGATCCCTTTGTTATGCGGAATCTTCCTGGTTGAAAATATTTCCGTGATCATGCAGGTCTCCTACTTTAAATACACAAAGAGGAAGTATGGCGTGGGAAGGCGGATTTTTCTTATGTCTCCGTTACACCATCATTATCAAAAAAAAAATTTACATGAAGCCAAAATCGTGACGCGGTTCTGGATCGTGGGCATATTGTTGGCGATTTTGAGTCTGGCAACATTAAAAGTGAGATGAGCAAGCGCATTGTCATATTGGGTGCAGGCGAAAGTGGAACAGGAGCTGCCCTCCTGGCCAAAGTCAAGGGCTATGAAGTTTTTGTCTCCGATCAGGGTCAGATCAAGGCGAATTATAAGGCAGAGTTGACGAGCGAGTCCATCGACTTCGAGGAGGGTCAGCATACTGCCGATAAAATAGTAAACGCGAAACTCGTCGTGAAAAGCCCGGGTATTCCGGATAAGGCTGAAATCATCAGAAAGGTAAAAGCATCCGGCATTGAGATGATCGATGAAATCGAATTTGCATTTCGCTTTATCCGGGGAAAGGTCATTGCCGTCACCGGCACCAATGGTAAAACCACGACCACACTGCTTACCTATCACCTGATGAAGTCAGCAGGATTCAACGTGGCCCTGGCAGGAAATGTAGGTGAGAGCCTGGCGCGGAAGGTCGCGAAAGAGGATGTTGATTGGTATGTCCTCGAGGTCAGCAGCTTTCAACTGGATGGCACGACTACCTTCAAGCCCCACATTGCCGTGTTGTTGAACATCACTCCCGATCACCTTGACCGCTATGAATATAAAATGGAGAATTATGTGCACTCCAAGTTCAAGGTCATTCAGAATATGGATTCACAGGATCATTTCATTTATTATTCCGATGATCCCGTTGTCAGCGCTGAGGTTGCTCGCAGAACCATCCTGCCCCACATCCTGAAAGTTTCACTGAAAGACCAGGCTACCCCCGTTCATTTTGATGGCGGGCGGATGACCTTCAGTTTAAGCAAAGGGCAATTCCATATTGTGCAATCCGATACAACCTTAAAAGGACCTCATAACCTGATCAATACAATGGCGGCTGTTTCCGCTGCGGTCCTGGCCGGCGGAAGTCCCGACTCCATTAAGGCGGGATTGAAGACGTTCAAGAATGCCCCGCACCGGTTGGAGTCCATTGCCACGATCCAGGGCGTCGAGTTTGTGAACGACTCCAAAGCGACGAACGTGGATTCGGTGGTTTATGCATTGGGGAGTTACCAGGGACAAATTCTTATTTGGATTGCAGGCGGTATTGACAAAGGGAACGATTACAACGTTATTAAAGAGGAGGTCAGGGCCAAAGTGAAAGTGTTGATTTGCCTTGGAAAGGAAAACGACAAACTACGTAAGGCATTTGGCGATGTTGTGAATACCATCTATGAAACGCAAAATGTAAAGACATTGGTGCGGTTGGCACTGCAGGTGGCACAAAAAGGAGATGTGGTATTGCTATCTCCCGCTTGTGCAAGTTTTGACTTGTTCAAAAACTACGAAGATCGCGGAAATCAATTCCGCGAAGCCGTATTGGAGTTAAAAAATGAAACAGAAAAGGCGGTAGCATGATTGCAAAATTTAAAGTATGGGCTGACAAAAATCTCCAGGGCGACCCTGTTATCTGGGCGGTCGTTTTTGCGCTGTCGGTCATCTCCATTTTGGTGGTGTACAGTTCCATTGGGACGCTGGCGTTTAAGCGCACGGTGAGTCCGGAAATCGTTTTGGTGAAGCACACCTTCATGGTGTTTCTTGGATTGGCCGCCATGTGGGGAGCCCACAAAATCGATTACCGGTACTATTCCAAACTTTCGCGCCTGGCCTTGTGGATCAGCGTACCCCTGTTGATCTATACGTTCACCAATGGAACGACGATAAACGACGCCGCCCGCTGGATTACGGTGCCCATCATTAATACCACCTTTCAGCCTTCGGATTTTGCCAGCCTGGCCCTGATCATCAACCTGGCGAGCATGTTGTCCAAGAAGCAACAAAACATTGAAGACATCAAGGAGTCCCTGATCCCCATTTTGATCTGGTGCGGTGTGATTTGCGGATTGATCGCCTTGACCAATTTGTCAACAGCGGTCCTTCTTTTCTCTACCTGTATGTTGGTCATGTTCATCGGGCGGGTACCGATGAAATACCTGGCGATGCTCATATTGGTGGGGGCGTTGGCCGGCGCCGTAGCCTATAAGTTTGGGGTTCGTGGTGAAACCGCCAAGAACAGGATTCTGAGTTTTATCAATAGTACGGAACTGCCTTTCCAGGCGAAGCATGCCCGAATTGCTGTTGCTACCGGAGGGATCGTCGGCAAAGGACCGGGCAACAGTGATCAACGGAATATCCTTCCCCATCCCTACTCTGACTTTGTGTACGCGATTCTCATTGAAGAATATGGAATGATCGGAGGAATTGTGGTGGTCATCCTGTATTTGATTCTCCTGCACCGCGGAATGAAAGCGGCCTACAACAGCGAGCGTGCCTTCGGGGGATTGCTTTCGGCGGGGTTGAGTTTTGACCTGGTCTGCCAGGCGATGGTAAATATGGGGGTTGTAGTGGGCCTGGGTCCGATTACCGGTCAGCCATTGCCGCTTATTAGTATGGGGGGTACAGCCATGGTCTTTACGGGAATTTCCGTTGGGATCATTCTCAGCGTGAGCCGCGGTGAACAGGACGAAGCATGGGAACAACAGCCGGCCGCTGAAATGAAAAACGATAATAAAAATACGGCGACGGCGAAAGCGGCGTAATGGAGAAAACAAAAAACAGGATACAGAATTAAGAATTTGAAGAGTAAGCAACCATATCGGATCATCATCAGCGGCGGAGGAACCGGAGGGCATATCTACCCGGCCATTGCTATTGCCAATACATTCAAAGAACGTCATCCGGATGCAGAGATTCTTTTTGTAG
>DATHFS010000010.1:0-4205 GCA_035317975.1 Cyclobacteriaceae bacterium
ATTTTGGTGTCTCCGCCAGCGTCTTACGCGAACCTGTACAACGGCTCCTGACTTGAGCGAAAATAAACATGTTACAAAAGGCTTTTTCTAGCCAATTTTCCCCCTCAATGCCGATTACCGCCGATTACCGGGTCGCCGGTAACTGGATCCGTCTGTGATAAAAGTAATACGACCCGAACACAAGCAGGAGGGCCAGCAAGGGAAAAATCAGATTGCTTACAGAGTGGCCCGTCGCCAGAATCGAATACATCGCACCGGTAATATCGATGACAAGTCCCGCATAGGCCCATTCCTTTAACCGTGGAAATTTTGGAATGAAGATCACCAGAAGGGCAACAAGCTTTGCCACGCTTATGTACGGAAGCAAATACGCCGGATAGCCAAGTGTTGTGATAACCTTGGTAGACTCCTCGCTCGGGACAACCCCGAGCGCCGATCCGAGCCCCACGGCGGGGATCAATAGCCCGGTGCAGATCCAGAAATAAATGTTCAATCGCTTCATATTAGTTTACGGTTTGAAAATTTAGCATCCAGTTGATTCCGTATTTGTCTGTCAACGATCCAAAGTAAGCTCCCCAAAACATATCGGCCAGCGGCATCGTCACCGTACCGCCTTCGGAGAGCGCGTCAAAAAGCCGTTTGGTTTCCTCGCGCGATGCCGGCTCGAGGTTGATGTGCATGTTGTTGCCATACTGCATCGTGAAGCCCATGCTTTCGGGTGCATCCGTGGCCATGAGCACGTGACCGCCCAGAATGGTCAGCTCGGCATGAAGGATCAGCTTCTTATCGGCTTCGGTCATCGGCGGAACTTCAGGGGGCAGCGCGACGTCGCCGAATCGTTGCAACCCAACGCCCGTAAATTCACCCTTAAACACTTTTTTGTAAAAGAGGAAGGCTTGCTCTGTTTTTCCGGGAAAGTTGAGATAGGTAGTGACTCTCGCCGCACTACTTGTTTTCATCTCCTTGCGAAGTTTGAATTGGGTGCTCAAATAATGATCGAGGTTGCTCAGGGCGGCAGTAAATCCTTCCTCGAAGCCCATCTCCATTATTTTTCCAAGGTCTTCCTGTTTTGCAAAGAGTATTTCAATCGTAACGGTCGTTGCGTCTCCGGTTGACTGAAAACTGTTTTTCCATTTCATTCGAGGATGGTCGGCATTGACGTTTCCGTGTTCATCGCAAAAGCAGTCTATGGCGGAGAAGGTTGCCGGCGCATTGATCGCGGTATAGTCGAGGCGCGCCCAGAGACGGGAGTTGTCCGGGCCCACCATGGCATATAACCAGTATCCGCCTACGCTGAAGTTCATTGATTTTGTTTCCGCGCGCCAGGGTTTCGGCGCCCACCATTGGTCGAGCAGGTCGCGCTCTGTCCAGGCGCGCCAGACGTCGGAAGGTGCGGCGTTGAATTTTCTGGTCACGGTAACTTTTTTGTTTGGTAAATCCTTTACGAATTGCAGGTTCTCTTTCGTGCTCATTTTTGTTTCGATTTTAATTGATCCAATAGGTTATCAAGATTCGTGAAGCGGCTTTCCCACAGGGTGCGGAATTGCTCAAGCCATTTGTCTATTTCTTTCATTTTCTTCGGATTAAAATGATAATAAATTTCACGCCCGGATTGCTTGTGTTCAACGAGGTGGCATTCGGTCAGGATTTTTATGTGCTTGGAAACGGCTTGCCGGCTGCTGTCGAAATGCTCGGCCAGCGTATTGGGCGTCATGGCCTGAAGGGCGAGCAAGCTGAGAATGGCCCGGCGGGTAGGGTCGGCAATGGCCTGAAAAATGTCTCTTCTCATAGTGTGTGTATTGTCCTGCAACTGTTCGGTTGCAATTATAAGCGCAATTGTTCGGTTGCGCAAGTTTTTGGGCAATTGTTTTTTACGATCCGGCAATAAACTTAGTTTTCTCCTTCGAATAGGTTAATGTGAGCCGATGCATTGCCCGGGTGCACGCGATATAGAGCATGCTCTCATCTACATCGGTCTGGTAGTTGCGGGCGGAGGCAAACGGGATGATCACTTCATCGAATTCCAATCCCTTGGCGAGGTGGGCGGTAGTAATGATCACGCCATCATTGAAGGAAGTGCTTTCATCGGTGAGTAAATGAGTATGAAATGATTCTAGCTCACGGTGTACTGATTCGGCCTGGTCAAGGGTTTTGCAGATGATGCCCAGCGACCCGTGGCCGGAGTTTTGAAATTGGGCGATGAGCCTTTTGATCTCTTCTGCTTCTTCTTCATTGTTGTTGAAGCCTTTGACCTCCGGAACCTGACCATGCCTTTCCATGGCAATGAGATCGGGGTTGGCCCTGATGTGTTGGGCGAATGCAGTGATCTCCCAGGTTGACCGGTAACTCCTGAAAAGTTTTATGATGTCGGCTTGCGGAAATAATTGTTCTATGACCTCGGCTGACGAAGCACTGTACGGGTTGACGCTTTGACTCACATCGCCGAGAATCGTTTTTTTGCACCTGAACAATCGCGACAATACAGCATATTGAACGGGGGTGTAATCCTGCATTTCATCTATGAGCAGATGCTTTACGTGATCGTAGGCCGGGATCCCGTCTAGCCGCATTTTGAAATAGATCAGCGGAAAGACATCGGCATACTCCAGTGTTTCTCCGGGTGCCATTTTGAATAAGTGTGGTTTCCCCAGCCAGGCGTAGAAATCGTTGTAAAGATCATAGACGCTATTGAATTTAAACATACGCGGCACGGCCTGCCAGATCTGTGTTTTCTCCTGTCCCGTCAATTTACGTTGCGTGATCTGACGGACATGATTTTGAATATCTTTTATCACTTCAGGGAAACGCTTCAAAATCGGTTTCCGGTAATGCGCTTTAAAGCGTTCGAGTATAAACGGAAATGGAACGATCACTTTGCCTACGCGCAGTTCGGCAAAGGTGAAATAATTGTTCTCGGCGTAGATAAGGTATTGATTGAGTTTGCTCAGGAATTCAATGGATGATTTGAACTTAATACGCTCAATGAACGCGTCATCGTGTTTCTCCAGCAACGCAGCAACCTGCTGGAAAAAGGTTTGAAACCTGTATTTGTCTTCCAGTAGTGCGGTTGCCAGCGTTTCCATTTCAGTTTCGGGAATGTGCTCTTCACCGAGTTCGGGTAAGACATTGGAGATGTAGTCGGCAAATATTTTGTTGGGGGAAAGGATGAGGATGTCTTTGCCAGAGAGGGTTTCCCTGAACCGGTACAGTAAGAACGCAATGCGGTGAAGGGCAATGGAAGTTTTGCCCGAGCCGGCTACCCCTTGGATGATCATAACGGAGGCGGTTTCATTCCGGATGATGGCATTCTGATCACGCTGGATAGTGGCGACAATATTTTTCATCTTGTCGTCAGCCGATTTGCTTAGCTCTCGCTGCAGAACGTCATCGTGGATGTTCACAGCATTCTCGATCATGAACTCCATTCTGCCCTCTCTGATCCGGTACTGGCGTTTCAGTACGATCTCTCCGGTGATGGTGCCCGACGGTGTTGTGTAGGAGGCTTCTCCCAATTCGAAATCATAGAACAGGGAGGAAATTGGTGCGCGCCAGTCGTAGATGAGGTTGGCGCGCTGGGTTTCATCGGCAAAGGAATAGATGCCGATGTACACCGGCGTTCTTTCATCACCGGTGACAAAATCAATGCGTGCAAAATAAGGAGAAGCTCCGAGCTTCATCAATTTCCTTTTTCGGGCGACGGCCGATGCTCCGGTAAAGGCCATGCGGTTAATGGATTGTCCTGCCGCTACCATGTCGGCCTCATCCATGCCGGATTGATGCTCGTAAATGTATTGCTTGTTTTGACGCAGTTCTTCGGAATATTGTTTTACGCTATCGTCAACCCTCCTGATGGCGAACAGTAGTTTTTCTTTTATTTCTTCCAGGTATTCGCGCTCTTCTTGTTCTGTTGTGTTGATCATGGATTAGTTCAGGATTCAAATGCATAAAGGTAGTTCTTTAGTCTTGACCACTTCAGGGCTGATGTGATCATAATTTTGACTCTAATGATGGTTAGTTCGGTGGTTACCAATATTTCGTCTCTACGAGACTTCGGATGATGGATAGTTCGGTGGTTACCAATATTTCGTCTCTACGAGACTTCGGATGATGGTTAGTTCGGTGGTTACCAATATTTCGTCTCTACGAGACTTCGGATGATGGATAGTTCGGTGGTTACCAATATTTCGTCTCTACGAGACTTCGGA
>DATHFS010000011.1:0-7220 GCA_035317975.1 Cyclobacteriaceae bacterium
TGGTATTTCTCGCCATACCCCTGTCCATACTTGCTCAACCGGACATCCCTTCCCTTCCCCTGTCCGAAGTTCGGACAACGGGCTTTCCAAAAGGACTTATTTTCTATGTGACGGGAGATGGCGGTTGGAATTCCTTCAGCAAGGACCTCTGTTCTTCCCTGGCGCGGAAGGGATTCGATGTGGTCGCCCTCGATGCCAAAAAGTATTTTTGGAACGAGCGCAATCCGGATACATTCTCGTCGGATATGACTGCTGTCGTGGCGCATTATCAAAACAAATGGGAGGTTACAGATTGGATTTTAGTGGGGTATTCTTTTGGAGCGGATGTTGCCCCGTTTGCTTTATCACGGCTAAACAGAACACGACTAAGGTTGCCAAAGGCCTGCCTGCTGCTCCACCCTTCCACGTCGACTGATTTTGAAGTGAAGGTCCTTGACATGCTTTCGATGGCCAGTGCGGAAAGGAAGTATGATGTGGTGGCCGAAATCCAAAAAAGTCCATGCCCGACACTTTGTATCATGCCCCAGGATGAACCAACCCCTTCCTATACAAATGGATCATTGATCAAGATCAAAAGACTACCCGGGAACCACCGGTTTGATAATGATTTCGAGGCCTTAACAACATCCATTCTATCGTTCATCGATCTTTTCTAACCCACTTCGGAGACTTTTTGCAATGCTTTCGGGACCTGGAGTAAATGATAGTTGTGATCAAATACCAGGTATTTTTTCTCCCACAGGGGAGAAAACTTCTCCTTGTATTTTCGCAATCCTTTGAAATGCCCGAATGCCCGCAAGTGTTCATAGGCATACCGGATCGCCTGCACCGCTACGCCCGGGCCCTCTAACCCCGACAAGGGAGCAAGCCCCATATTTACTTTTTTGAAACCTTTTTCTTTGAGGTAAAAAAATGTTTTGGCCAGGAGCATATCCAGTACACCATTGGGTGCATCGGGGATCTTTCGGATCAAATCATACGTTGCTTCCTCCGGGGCATAATCCGGCACCAGGTTAAGGAATGCATAGACTTTTTCTTCCTTGTCTTCAATGGTTAGCACCGTATTGTTCTTAAGGATCCGTTTGTCAAAAACACCCTGGGTGAAGGCCACTTCGGGGTGCTTCGTGTCGTTGAGCCATTGTATCGATACCCATTCCAGCTTTTGAAGAAGGCCTTCTTTAAGAGGGGGTTCGTATACGTTGCAAAGGAATCCCTCCGAGGTGAGCCGGTTAATGGCGCTCCTCGTTGTTTTCATTTGACCGCCCTCCAGCGAAAACGAGGTGAGGTCGACCACCGCTTCTTCGCCGATCGGCAGGCTCTTCTTTTTCAAAGAGTGAAAAAGATTTACGCTTCCTTCCGGAACACGATAGTAGACCGCCACAAATCCATTTTGTTTGCAATATTTATCAAATTCCCGGACGATGGCCTTCATCGCAGGCGGGCCTTCGCAGACAGGTTCTTCCAATACCAGAGCAATGTGCCTGTTTACCTTAAAGGAAAGGAAGGATTGTCGATCGGATGAGAAAAAGAATAGTTTATCAGGATAGATCTTGAAATAATCCAATTGAGACTTTCCCCATTTTTTAAGTAAGGCCTTGGCCAATTCAATTTCTTCAGCGGTATTATAGGGCTTGGCAAAATAGGGTTTCAATAATCCATATAGAGCGAAAAGAAGAAATCCGGCGCCGGCAAAATAAAACGAATAAAGAAAATTGCGGCCCAGATCAGTAAGTGGAGTTATCCCCGGACTGTCCGATAAAAAAAATAATCGCAAGCCGGTCTTGATCGCGGCCTCCAATTCAAAGGTTGTCCCAAGATGTTTTGCACCAAGAAAATAAAATCCGAGAATGCCATACAGAAGTATGGCGAGAAACCCCAACGCGATCACCTGGACGCTTAGCCTGGTGAAGTAGGGGTGCGGTCTTAATTTGTAATAGGAGCGGGTATAGTAAAGACAAACAAAAGCGCCCATGGCCACAATGGATTCTTCGATGTCGCCCCCCTTGAATAAATGACCAACAATTGAAAAACCTGTCAGCACGAGGGCCACATACCAGGCCCGTTTGGATCCGCGGAACAGAAAGAACGAAATCAGCAGCAACATCAGACCCCCCACCAGCACCGAACCGTTGGTCGCCGATATGATGTCTAACGGAAGGATGTCCTCCATCAGTCTCAGCCGGCTGGGCATAGCCGGAGTAAGCGCAGAGATAATATTGGTGACGCCCAGCGCAAAGATCAGACCTGCCGGGAAAACCCGTAAAAGTAAATTGTCCTTTTTGGTGAAAAAACTTCCTATACCGACAAACAAGGGAATCCAGAATTCAAACAACCGGAATAATAACGTGATAGAGGCTGCCCCTACCATGGGAATACCATATTGCTTCAGGATAAAAGCAACCGACAATTCGATGGCTCCGAGACCTCTTAACACTGGCGAAGCGATCAGCAGGATGACCATGACCACATAGCCGATAAAAGCTGCGGGAAGGGACGGAGTAAAACCCAAGGCCAGAATAGAAACATAAAGATGTGCTACGCCCACAAATTCGATGAGCAACGAAACGAAAACGGTCTTATAAAAATGCCTGCGTTGAATCTGCTGCTCTGCCATCTCGTCTAGAACGGCCGACCAGCGGGGGACTCTTTTTTTAATAGCCTGAAGCGCCCATCCCCTCCGGACCACAGAAACCAAAAGCCATACTAAAAAAGTAGTTAAGAAGATCAGGAAGGCAAATCCCCAAACTTCCGTTGCCTGCAGTTGGTCTTTTATCAGGACATAGCCGAGGGCAGGAACGGCAACAATGACGACGGTCAGAATACCGCAGAGAGCATAAATGGAGGATGCCAGGTTAATTTGAGATGTCGATGCCCCGCGCTTTTCTAATGTCCCCGAAAAAAAGGTCAGAGATGAAAAGCCTCCTGCGGGCAGGAATACACTCACCAGGTTTCTCTTGAGAAACAACAAAATGGCATGGCGTCGCTTGAGTTTCCATTGAACCGTTTTAAAACTCTGCACATACATCTCGCCCTGCAAAAAGATATAGAGTGCAGTGAGTAAACCGCCTAATAATAAGTAAATAGGATAAATCCCCAGAAACTGTTCCCGGATCTGGCCTAGTTCAACATGCTGAGAGCGAATGAAGAGTCCGGCCATGGCCAGCATAACGGCCGCTAACAGGAATTGCCATAGAAATGTACTTCGCAGGATTTTCTGTATGCGTGAAATTTTTTTTCCGTTTTCCGGACTAGCCTTCACCACATGGGTTGTGTAATTTTGTTATGTTTGGATCGAAGAAATAAGTACAGGTCACATTATGCCCTGTACTAAATTCTCGAAAAGCCTATTGAAGGTACGGAATAATGAGCTCACGCTAATCCAATGGGAATGGGAAAGAAGTTCGGTGCTCAAAAGGCGCTCCTGGTTAGCCTCGCCCTGATGCTGGCGCTGGAAACGGGGTATGCAATTCCTCACCGTCGCGACACCTCCAACATCCGACCCAACAATAAAGTCATCGTGCTTCCGGCCGTGATCCACAGCCCTGAAACCAAGTGGGGATTCGGAGCGGGAGGAACAGTGACCTTTCACGTCGGAAAACCGGATGTGCATACCAGGACATCAAACGTTCAGGGAATCGGCCTTTGTACCACACGTCATCAGACGATAGCGGGGCTGGATGGAACCATATATTTTCCGCACGAGAATTACATTTTACGAATGCATAGTTCGTACACCTATTATCCTGATAAATACTGGGGATTGGGAAATCGAACGGACTCACACAAGCCGGTAAATTTTAGTTACAAGCAATTCTATATTTTCCCGCAACTGCTGAGAAGGGTGTACAAAGATCTCTATGCAGGGATTTCATTGGAGTATCAACATGTATACCGTATGTCTTACGACCGAAATAATTTTTACGATTACAAAAATGTGGAGGGGCTTCAAGGCGGGATCATTCCCGGGGCCGGAGCCCTGATCACATGGGATAGTCGCAATAACGCCTTTAGCCCGACAAAAGGAGAGTTCCTTGAACTCGCTGTAACCCAATTTGAAAACCAGCCTAAGGATTTTGACTATTCAAATTATATAGCTGATTTCAGAAAATATGTTGAAACCCGGCGCAACCAGGTGATTGCTTTTCAGGTCTATTGCAATTTTAATAAGGGGTCAACTCCCATTTTAAGTCTGGCCTCTATGGGAGGTCACTCCATGATGCGGGGATATTACAGCGGACGATTCAGGGACAAGGACATGGTGGCAGCACAGGTTGAATACCGGATGCATGTTTGGAACCGGTTCGGGCTTGTAGGTTTTGCCGGAACCGGACAAGTGACCAACCACCTGGAGGATATCGGCATTAATCAATTCAAGGTAGCAGTGGGTGCCGGGCTCCGGGCGGCGCTAAAGCCTCAGGAGCGGCTTAACTTGCGACTGGACTACGGTGTGGCGCGCAACTCGCACGGATTTTATCTGACCGTGGCCGAGGCTTTCTGATCCGCGCCGGTGACGATTGCTTTCATCCTGACGTGATCAAAAAACACTGAATTTTTGGTATCTTTGCACGATTAAACACGATTAAAGTAGTTTAACCATTTGCGGCCGTTCCGCGTTATCCGTAATTTTGTCCCTCCCTTTCAAAGAGGAAGAAGGTTGTTCATTTGAACGGAATGGTAGTTCGTGTTACTCATTCATAATGAATCGATATGGAAAAGAAAATTGTTAAAGTAGGCGACATTAAGTGCGGGTCAGAGGATCTCTTTCTTATCTCCGGGCCATGTGTTATCGAAAAAGAAAGTATCATGATGGAAACCGCCGAAAAACTCAAAGAAGTTTCGGAGCGCCTCAACATCAAAGTGATTTATAAGTCCTCTTTTCAAAAAGACAACCGGAGCAGCCTGAAGTATTACCAGGGCCCCGGACTTGAGAAAGGGATTGCCGTACTGGCCAAGATCAAGGATCAGTTCGGGTTCCCTTTGCTGACCGATATTCATTACCCCGATCAGGCCGCGGAAGCGGCCTCGGTGATCGATGTATTGCAGATACCTGCCTACCTGTGTATGCAAACGACCTTGATGGTGGAGGCCGCTAAAACGGGACGGGTCATCAATATCAAGCACGGACAGTTTCTGGCGCCGGAAAATATGAAGCACCCTGCGGGTAAATGCGTGGAAAGCGGCAACGATCAGATCATCCTTACGGAACGCGGGTACACGTTTGGATACAACGATCTGGTACTGGATCCGCGCAGCTTTTATCACATGAATAAGTTAGGTTATCCCGTTGTCTTTGATATTACCCATTGTATCCGGAAATACGGGATCCCCAGTGCGGATGCGAAAGGCGGCGCCCGCGAGTTCCTGCCGGTGCTTTCCCGTGCCGGAGTGGCAGCCGGAGTTGATGGCATATTCGTAGAGACACACCCCAATCCTGAAAAGGCATTGTGTGACGCGGCGAGCCAGCTATCGGTCTATGACCTGGAAGAATTTTTGAAACCATTGATTGAAATTCATCAGACGGAAGTAAAATACCGTCAAAAACAAACCGAATTCAGCCTCTAAAAACTACGTTAACATGGAATTGTACCTTGACTCGGCAGACCTCAAAGAAATAGAAGAAGCATTTCAGGTGGGCTTTCTCACCGGACTCACCACAACGCCCACCTTCATGCACCGCGGTGGAGTGAAAGATATCGATGGGTTAATTGTTAAATTATCCAAGATCGTACCGGTGCTGCAGATCGAAGCCCTTGGAAATTCAGTGAAAGAAATTCTGGGAGAAGCCCATCGTCAACTCAAGCTGGGTCTCGATCCGAAAAAGACCGTCTTCAAGATCCCGGTGTCCCTGGAAGGGGTAAAGGCATGTTATCAACTGAGGAAGGAAGGACTCCTTGTCAATGTCCACCTGGTCTATACGCTTCAGCAAGCCTACATGGCGATGCAGGCCGGCGCTACCTATGTATGCCCGTTAGTTGGGCGCCTTCAGGATCAGGGCCACGATGCCCTGGAGCTGGTTAGCCAATGCGTTGCTGCCGTTGATCATTATAAGTACGACACCAAAGTCATGTTCTCCTCCGTTCGCTATGCCGAGCACATCCGCAATGCCTTGAACAGCGGGGTTCATACGATCACTGCCCCCTGGAAGATCATTAAGGCATTAACAGAAAATAATTTTACCGCGCTGGGAACACAGCAATTCTATGAGCACACGCGCCTGCTCACGACCAAAGTAAAAGATGCTATCCGCCCCGTGAATCCGCTGGTCGATGTCAATACAACGCTGACCGAAGCGCTCGTCAAGATGACCGAATTTGGTTTTGGATGCGTCGCCGTCTCCAACGGCAGCGGTCGTGCCATTGGTGTGTTCACCGACGGAGACCTGCGAAGGAAACTGCAGTCGGAGGGACGTGATTTCCTCACGCGCAAAATGGGCGATTTCCAATACAAGGAACCCATCTCCATTGAAGGCGAGGCGTTGCTTAATGAGGCGGCGGAATTGTTCAAGAAAACCAATGTGGATACGATCCTCGTGACGGAGAACGGATCTCCGGTCGGGATGCTTGATATTCAGGATCTCAAAGAGGATTGATCATAAACGTTTGCTTCCTTGGACGATATCGATTTGTTATTCTCCGGCCCCGGAGGGAAATTCTCCACGCCCGTCAAAGAATTAAAACTAAAACTGAGCAAGACCAGGGCCATTATTTTTGATTGGGACGGAGTTTTTAACAATGGTTTAAAAAGTGATTCCACCGGGAGTGCTTTCAGCGAGCCCGATGCTATGGGTGTGAATTTGCTAAGGCTCAGTTTTTGGCTTGCGCATCACAAAATGCCCCCCACGGCTATTCTTTCCGGAGAAGAAAACAAGGCCGCTCTTTACCTGGCGAAACGCGAGCACTTCTCATCGGTCTACTTTAAATCCACCAACAAGATCAAGTCCCTTCATCACTTTATGAAAGAGCATGGACTGGTTCCGGAAGAGGTCATCTTTGTATTTGACGACGTGCTGGATCTTTCGGTCGCGGAGGTATGCGGGGTCCGGATCCAGGTTAACCGGCCGGCGAGCGTATTGTTCAACCAATGGGTGGCGCTCCATCATTTCGCCGACTACGTCACAGCCTCGGAAGGCGGTAACTTTGCTGTCCGCGAAGCGTGTGAACTCCTGATCGGCCTTACCGGTTCATTCGATGCCACCCTCCGCGAGCGGATGACATTCAGTA
>DATHFS010000012.1:0-7568 GCA_035317975.1 Cyclobacteriaceae bacterium
CGCGGGTGGACGGGGTACCCATATTACTTGATGCTACTGAAAAATATCTGCCGTTTACAGTTTTACCAATGCGGTGCTTGAACGGCCAGGGATTGATGGTCTCCAATATCAGTCCCACTTGGATCGATCTAAGCTCTACAACAAAAGCAAGAACCGTCGTGGATGCCAATTTATCAATGGACAACGAGGGCGTTCTATCGGGCAAACTTCAATTTACACACGGTGGCTATGACGCTTTCAAAATGAGAAAGGAATACTATTTAAAAGGGGAGGACGAATATGTGAAGGCGTTTTCTCAAATAAAGAATTGGCAGGTCGAGAAAAGTGAGTTTCAGAATGTGAAAGATCTAAACCTTTCGGTGAAAGAGTCTCACCAGGTGAGCAACAACGAACACTCTTCCATGGCGGGCGATATTATCTACATCAATCCTTTTGTGCGTTCAGCGGAAGAAATCAATCCTTTTACGTCCAAAACACGCGAATTTCCAGTCGATTTTGGATGCCCGATTGAAAAAATGTTCATCATTAAAATTACTTTACCCGACGAATTTGTTGTTGACGAACTTCCGCAAAGCAAAATCTTCAGATTGCCGGACAATTCAGCCAAATACACGTACAACGCTACTCAAGCAGCAAACATAGTAAGTATTACCGCTAACTTTCAGATTAACAAGGCCCTCTTTGTAACGGATGAATATCAGGACCTCCGCGAATTTTACAACCAGGTAATTGCAAAGCAGGCGGAACAAATCGTCTTGAAGAAAAAACAACTCAAAAAATGAGGAACCTTATCATCGTATTTTTTTGCTCGAGCCTCCACATCACTTTGGCGGGGGATCCGAAATATCCGGTTAGCGCGATCCCCGAGGAGCTTAAGGCCGATATGAATGCGGTGATTCGGGAAGAACAATTGGTTTTTAAAATTCTGTCCAAGAGTAAGGCCGCGGAATATGTTCATAAGGTCATCACGATCTTTAATCAAAAAGGAAAACTGCACGCCGCTGAAGTAGTGGGGTATGATAAGCTTAGCAAGATCAAAAATATAGGAGGTAGTGTTTACGACGCAGCAGGAAAGCTGATCAAAAAACTCAAGAACAGTGAGATCGTTGATCAGAGTGCATTTGATGGCTTTAGCCTTTACAGCGACAATCGTCTCAAGCACTTCGATCTTTCACAAGGTACTTATCCATATACCGTCGAGATCGAGTACGAAATTGAGTATAAATACTTGTTTCACGTTCCTGGGTTCTTTGTCCTTCCGGGAGGCAGGGTGTCGTCCCAACACGCATCCTACTCGCTTCAATACCCTGCTGAATTGACGGGGTTGGAGCCGCACTATGCGCTCATTAATATTAACGAGAAACCCAAACGGGAAAAGACCAAGGATGGATTTGAATCCTTGTCATGGACTTTTGAAAATGTCAAACCTATCGAGGCAGAACCGTTGGGTCCGGCTGAACGAGACCTGATGCCTCAAATAATGGCCGCTCCTTCGGAATTTGAATACGATGGTTACGTGGGTGTTATGAATAGTTGGGAGCAATTTGGTCAGTGGATCGGAGCACTGAATAGCGGTAGGAATAATCTATCGCAGGAGACAAAAAAAAAGATGAAACAAATCACTGAAAATCTAAAAACCCCGGAAGAAAAAATTAAAGCGATTTATGAATATCTGCAAAACAAAACCCGCTATGTCAGTGTACAATTAGGAATAGGTGGATTTCAGCCTTTTGAAGCTGCTGTGGTAGACGAAATGGGCTATGGAGATTGTAAGGCTTTATCAAACTATATGGTGTCGATGCTGGACGCGGTGGGAATAAAAGCCAATTACACTCTAATTCGTGCAGGAAAGGACGCACTAAAAATGAATGTCAATTTTCCAAGTTCACAATTCAATCATGCCGTCGTTTTTGTTCCAAACCATGCCGATACCATTTGGCTGGAATGCACCAGCCAAACAAACCCATTTGGGTATATGGGAACGTTTACCGGCGATCGAAGGGCGTTGGCCATTACCGATCATGGTGCAAAAATTGTTATGACGCCAAAATATTCGGCTGAGCAGAATGTTCAATCCCGTACAGCGGAAGTTGTTGTGGATGTGAAGGGCAATGCCCGTGCAAAAATAAAGACAACCTATTCCGGTCTACAATATGAAAACGGGAACTTGAATTTTATTTTGAACGACCAGTATGATGAGCAAAAGAAATGGATCGAAAAAACCACGGCTATTCCCAGTTTTGATTTAAATTCCTTCACCATGACGACCAGGAATGAGAGAATTCCTTCGGCCAAGGTTAATCTTGACTTAACCTTAAACCGGCTCGCCACCGTAAGTGGAAAGCGATTATTCCTAATGCCCAATCTCATGAACCGATCCACCTTCCTGCCAGAAAAAGTGGAGAATAGAAAGTCAAACGTCATACGGAAAGTTGCCTACACCGACCTCGATACGATTCGGTTCCATGTACCCGAAGAACTCTATCCCGAATTCCTTCCGGAGCCAGTTAAAGTAAAGTCCCGGTTTGGCGGGTATGAGGCGTCTTTTAAACTGGATCAGGGAAGCGTTGTCTATATGAGAAAGATCATTATGAACAAAGGCGAGTTTCCACCGGAATCCTATAATGAACTGATCGAATTCTACAAAAGCATTAACAAAGCGGACAACATCAAGCTGGTGTTTTTAAACAAAACATAATGGCTTACTGAATCGGAGCGCCGTGTTCTTTGGCCATCACATTGTAAACGATCTTATCCATCCATCCCGGAAACCATTTATTCAAGAACACGGTGAGTTTTCCCTGCGCTGTGAGGATGATCACTTTTCTCCTCTTTACCGTAGCGCGATAAATATGCCGGGCGCATTGAGATGAGGTCATCATGGTTGCTTCATCTCGCGGTGATTCCCCTTGCGCCGATCCATCCTTTACCAGCGAGCGCTTGCGAATATTGGAGGCCGTAAATCCCGGGCAAGCCGTCAGGACATGCACTCCCTTTTTGAGCATTTCAGTGCGAAGGACTTCCAGGAAACCATTCAAGGCAAATTTTGAAGCTGAGTACCCCGTTCGGCCCGGAAGGCCGCGGTAGCCGGCAATAGAGGAAATCCCGACGACCGAACCCTTGTTCTTCATGATCTCCGGCAGGCAGGATTGGGTGGCATACAATGCACCATAAAAATTGGTGTCCATTACTTTTCGCACCACGTCAAGATTGACTTCCTCAAATAAAGCGCGCATGGAAATTCCCGCATTGTTGATCAGTACATCAATCTTTCCATATACCCTTATCGCCTCGGCGGCCATGTTCCGGTTGTCCTCGGGGCGGCTCACATCGGCAGGAAAGCCGGAAATCATGATTCCTTTTTGGCGAAGTTCGTCAACCACGGCATGAAGTTCAGACTGGTTCCTTCCTGTGATGAGCACCTTCGAGCCGTGTTTACCAAACTCCTCCGCCAGCGCTTTTCCGATCCCGGATGAACCTCCTGTGATGATGATTACGTTGTCCTTCATATCTGATTTTCAAAACTAATCAAAACAAACCCTATTTTTGATAAGACATGGTGCTGTTGAAAATTCTTTCCCGGCTTCCCTTCTGGGCACTTTATCCACTTTCAGACTTTATCTTCTTCTTTGGCTTTCACCTCATTCGGTACCGGCGGGGAGTAGTGAGGATGAATCTCATACGGTCTTTTCCGGAAAAAGGCCGGCACGAGATAAAACAAATTGAAAGACATTTCTACAAAAACCTCTGCGACTATCTGGTAGAAACCCTGAAGTTGTTGACTATTCCGGACGAGGAGTTGCGGAAGCGGATGGTTTACAAAAACCCGGAGCAGATCAGAGCGTACACCGACCATCAACGGTCGGTCATCTTATTTGCATCGCATCAATTTAACTGGGAGTGGGTGTTGGCCGCCGGCTGCTTTAGTCTGGGTACCCAAATTGATTTCGTCTACCAAACCCAGCGCAGTGACCTCTTCAATCAATTCTTACTATTCTGCCGCACTCGTTTTGGAGCACACCCCATTCAACGGGAGCGGGTAGCCCGTGAAGTAACCAAACGCAGAAGCCTTGTGCGGGGAATCGCCATTGTCGCCGATCAGTTTCCCGGGTTGGATTCGGACAAACGATACTGGACTCGCTTTCTTCATCAGGACACGGCATTTTTTCAGGCTATCAATCAAGTAGCACTCCTTACGCAGTATCCTGCTTTTTATGCAGCCGTAAAAAAAACAGGACGAGGATTCTACGAAGTGGAGTTAATACAGATTGCCCAACCGCCGTATGATAAAAAGACGTTCCACGTGGTGGATAATTATGCAAAAACTACCGGAGAGATGATTGCCCGGAGTCCCGAAAACTGGCTATGGTCGCACAAGCGATGGAAGCGGCCCCGTCCCTCAGGTGAGTAACTGTTCGATATCAGCGCGTGAAAGCGACTTGATGATGCTCTCCTCTGTGCTGATCAGACTCTCAGAAAGCCGTAGCTTGTGTTTCTGGAGGGTAAGGATCTTTTCTTCTACGGTATTTCGGGTAATAAATTTATACGTAAATACTTTTCTCTTTTGCCCGATGCGGTGTGCCCGGTCAATGGCTTGCGCTTCGACGGCCGGATTCCACCAGGGATCCAGAATAAAAACATAATCCGCTTCGGTCAGATTCAACCCCAGACCTCCGGCCTTGATCGAAATCAGGAAAACCTTCAACTCCGGATCGTTGTTGAATTTTTCCACCTGATCCTTGCGGTCATTGCTCGATCCATCCAAATAGGCGAAATCAATTTTTTTAGATGTTAGAAATTCTTTTACGATTTCCAAATGTTTTACAAATTGACTGAAGATCAAAAGCTTGTGCCCTTCCAGGATTGCATTTTCCAGCATGTACGATATGTCTTCCAGCTTTCCCGATTCTCCTGTATAGGTGGCATCGATCATCCGGGGGTGATTGGAAAGCTGGCGCAACTTGGTAAGCCCTTCAAGGATCGTGAAGCGGCTGCTATTGAGCCCCTCCTTATCAATGAGGTCAAGAATTTTATGGCGATAGTACGCTTTCGCCTCTTCGTATTTCTCTTCCTGCTCCGGGCTCATGTTGGTATAGTGGATGTTTACCACTTTTTCGGGAAGGTCTGTCGCCACCTGCGACTTCAATCTCCTCAACACAAACGGCTTGATGATGGCGTTCAATTTCTTCGTCTTGGCCTCGTCATGCTTTTTTTCAATGGGACCCTGGTATTCGTTTTTGAAAAAAGTCTGGCCCCCCAGCAAGCCGGGATTGATGAAGGTCATTTGTGACCAGAGGTCCAGCGTCGTGTTTTCCAACGGGGTTCCCGTGAGCGTCAATTTATACCGCGACTTCAATTGCAACACGGCTTTGGCAATATTGGAGGTTGGGTTCTTAATTACCTGCGATTCATCGAGAATGATGTAATTGAAATGGAAATTTTGGAGTAATTCAACATCCAACCGGGTAATACCATAGGAGCAGAGGACCACATCATATGTGCTAAACCGTGAAGTGTCTTTATTGCGTTGGGTGCCCGTATACGTCAGGATCTTCAACTGGGGTGTGAATTTGGCGGCTTCCATCTCCCAATTGTAAATAAGGGATGTGGGCATCACCAACAAAGAAGTTCCGGCATTGCCTTTTTCCTTTTCAGATTGAAGCAGAGCCAGGGTTTGCACGGTTTTGCCCAGCCCCATATCATCGGCCAGGCACCCTCCCAAATGAAATTCATTCAGGAAACGAAGCCAATTGTATCCGGCTTTTTGATAAGGGCGGAGTTTACCATTGAATCCAACCGGCAACCCATACTCTTTGATACCCGTGAATGACTCCAAATGGCGAAGTTTATCACTCATGTGCACTTTGGCCAGGTTGCCTTCCTGAAGTTCTTTCAAAAGGTTGAGGTGATACTTTTTGAGTACGGGTTTCTCCTGCTCTCCGTGGGTTTCACTCATGGCAAACAGATCACCGAACTTGATCAGCCAGGCTTCGGGAATGATCGCGATTTCACCATTTGGCAGTTTGAACTCCACTTTCTTTTTCAGGATCAGCTTCCGGAGTTCCTTAAACGAGATCTCGTACTCACCAAAACGGATTTTAGCGTGGATATCGAACCAGTCGATGTTCTCCTTCACCTCCAGTTCGATCACGGCTTTGCCGACAAAGTATTTCTTATCCCGGTTTTCCGGCTGACTAACTTCAAAACCGAGGTTGAGCAAGTTGCCCCGGTTCTCATTCAGCCAGGAGAAGGCGTGCGCTTTCTCGACTGCTGTCCGGAATGGCCGGAGCGGCAGACCGAGTTTGATTAAGGTTTGGGCGAATTTCTTTTCCGCCTCATTGTTCCGTTTGACACGATGAAAAATATAATCGTTGTCTTTCTTTTCCAGCGATACGCTTACCGGTCCGAAGGCGTCACCGCGAAAACGATGCTTGCCGTATTTAAAAGAAAGATCAAAAACAATCTTGCCTGCTTCGTCATCCGGATGAGAATCGACCGGATCATCAAACAGCGAGGGGACATTCTTTGAGTTGGCGGGAGGAAGTTCGGAGATGCTCAGCAGCGGGTGAGGTTCGTAGGTGTTTTTGTTGATTTCAAAACCCTGAACCTCGACATCGTCAAACGACGCGATCAACGGCGCGACAAACCGATTGTAGTAGGTCTCCTCCAGGTTCTTAGGGATCACTACAAATTTTTTACTGAGGAAGGGAAGCAACTTCTTTCCATCAACGTGTTTATCAAAGCCGCACAATTTGCCATTGATCACCATCCAGGCAGGATTCTTACAAACCAGGTAGGCGAGAGGACTGGGAATATCGATTTTCTTTCCATCGTAACTGATGGTCGGATAGTAATTTGTGTTTTCATCGCTGCGCATAAAATGAAACTGAATGCTGGCGC
This sequence comes from Cyclobacteriaceae bacterium, assembly GCA_035317975.1. Taxonomy (GTDB): domain Bacteria; phylum Bacteroidota; class Bacteroidia; order Cytophagales; family Cyclobacteriaceae; genus ELB16-189. Next base: position 6,901 of record DATHFS010000012.1, read on the forward strand.
GTTTTTCCAACACCTCCAGCCTTCTCCAGGTCGGCTCGCCATCGTTGCCCATTTCAAAGAGGGTCTTCCCTCTCATCTTCTCAAGAACCGTCGCCCTCCGTTTTTCCATGTAGGCCTCGATCTGCTCCTGCACCAATTCATCGCCCTTTTCTTTCTTGAATACTTTGCTGAAGAACTCGTCCGGCTTCATCAGCTTTTTGGAAAAGTGCTTGAGAACGGCATCCTGATTCATACTGTCCATGAGTTCGATCAGTTCAAAATCACGGTCGTCCAATCCTTTGGCAAATTCGCGGGCGTTCTTCGTGGAAATGTTTTGATGCTGGTAGGTAAGCTTCCCTTTCTCGTCGAGGTGAACGATGAACGATTCGAAAATGTACCCCAGGTATTCGTGCTGGTACAGCGAATAAATAATTTGAAAAGGTTGTGCTGCCGAAACTTTCATGGCCTTTAACCGGGTCTAATTCACGGTCTTGACTTATTCTGATGGATCAATAGAAGCGCAGAAAAGCGGATTTATCGACTTTTCAGAATGAGCCGATTGGCAAAATAGGCATTTTTTTCCATTAAAATTCTGCAATTCCGCACCAGATCATACATGATCGTTACCTGGGTAAACCAAGGGTCATTTTCGGTTATCAGCGGCAGGAAATGCCTGTTGTAATTAGAGG
>DATHFS010000013.1:0-6965 GCA_035317975.1 Cyclobacteriaceae bacterium
TACCGGCATCATAAAAATAGAAAACGTAGTGAAACGGGTATATAAATTGTATGGCGCTGAAAACAAATTTCGAAATATAATTTATCCTCAAACGGCTCACGCCTACACGCCCGACATGTGGAGCAAGATGCTGAATTGGATGGATGTGCAATTAAAATCGCAATAGATTCCCTGGTTTAGAAATCAGGGAATCTATTGCGATTTTAACATGAATTGCCGTTACTTTTTCTTTTCTTTGCGCCTGCCCCCGATCTGCCCGCCCCAACGCGTTGGGGGTAGGGGCTCCGGTACTTAATTCTACTAAAATTAATATGAGACTATTTGTTATTTGTTTTGTCACGCTGATCAGTTCAGCGTTGTATGCACAATCTAAAAAGGAACTTCAGGCCCAGGTGAATCAACTGAAAGCCGAAGTGACTCAATTGAAGGCGGAAGAGACTCAACTAAAAAAGCAAAAGGAGATTAACCTTACCGACATCCACAAAAAGGCCAGTTATGGTCTGGGCGTCTTGATGGCAACCAACGTGAAAAAGCAGGGAGGGGATTCACTTGATGTCGTTACGTTGACGGCCGGAATGGAAGACGTTTTTCTCAAAAAAACATTAAAAATAGATGAACAGCAGGCTACGATGATCGTCCAGGAATATATGCAGAGCGCTATGGAACGGCGGGCCGCAAAGGCGAAAGAGGAGAGCCAGGCCTTTATCAATGCGAATAAGACTGCAGCCGGTGTCAAAGTGACTTCCAGCGGATTACAGTATAAAATTCTCGTTTCCGGAAAAGGTAAGGCTCCTGCGGCTTCGGGCAGCGTGACGGTAAACTACATCGGGAAGTTAGTAGACGGAACTGAGTTCGACAGCACGGTTGGTAAGGAGCCGGCAACGTTTACGGTAAACCAGGTGATTCCCGGATGGACCGAAGGGCTCCAACTTATGCACGAGGGAGACAAATGGATGTTGTATATTCCTTCTGAGCTCGGATACGGCGAACGCGGCGCCGGAGGTCAAATACCACCCAATGCAGCACTGATCTTTGAGGTGGAATTAATTAAAGTGAATTGATTAAAGCCAGAATCAAACTTCTTTTTATCGAAAGACCAGGTACAAAAAAAGTAAAAGCAACACTAGCGCTACCAGTTTCCAGGCCATCCTTATCCCCGCAAATTCATAATTACAAATCGGGCATATTTTAGCCCTTGCATCGATTTCCATTGCACACGAGGGGCATTCTTTAGTTCGCATGCGGGAGGAGATATTAAGTCTTCAACCATTTTAAGAACCGACCAATCCAGGTTCTGGGTGTTTCCCTTAATTCCGCAGCGGTCATTTCTGTTGTAGGTTCGTCAACCATTTTGATTCGCTTGGTAGGAGCCGACACCTTTACTTTTTTATAGTAGTTTTTTGTGCGCTGTTCTTTTTCCTGTTCCGCCTTCGCTTGTCTCCTGGTCTCCGCCTCTTGTGCTTCCCGCTCACGCTGCAAAGCCATAGGATTTTTTCTTGCCGGTCGTTGTTCTGTCCGGTCGTTTTTATAAGGCGATGGCGACTTTTCTTTCAGCCTTACTTTCTTTTCGGTTTCCGCGGGATTGTCGCCGGACGATTCGATGCCCGAACCGGGCAGCTCTTTCTTCCTGAGTTCCGGAAGATCGATTTTGCCCACCACCTTCAAACCAGAAAGCTCCACCTTGGGAGCTTTGATGACGTCGCGTACTTCTACGACCGTACCGGAAGCGGGAGAAGATTCCTGAGGCTTATCCTCCATTCCGGTTTGATCCTTCGGTAAACCAGCCCCGTGATCTGCGGGGGCTTCCGGTGCGATAGGCACATCAGTCGCATCCGGGTCTCCCGAGGGAGTGAGGGCGGGCATCGCATCCGCCGTGCTGGCGGTAGCAAACTGACTCATAATCAGAATGACCTGGTCGTCCTCCAACCTGGTGTTTGAGCTTTCTTCTAATGAAATGTTTTTAGCGGCAAGAAATTCGATGATTGCTGATGGCCTTATTGCCAATTTTCTAGCCAATTGTCCGAGCCTCATAGCGAGGGAGTTCCCATTTTGATACGTTGCAAATATACTTTAAAAATAATCTATCTTTAAGCATCATGAATTCGGAACGACCCATTGTTACAGCAATTTTATCGTACGGCATGTCGGGGGAAGTATTTCACGCGCCGTTGCTGGAGGTTCATCCGGGCTTCCGCATGAAAACCATTCTTCAGCGAAAATCGGACACGTCCAAACAATATTACCCCAAGGTTACCCTTGCGCGGAGCCTCGAAGAAGTTCTCCATGATCCCGAAATCGAATTGGTCATTGTCAATACAACGAACGATACCCATTTTGATTTTACAGCCAAAGCCCTGGAGGCGGGGAAGCATGTTGTCGTAGAGAAACCGTTCACCAACACAGTGGAGGATGCGCTGAAGCTGATTGCATTGGCGAAAAAAAAGAATAAAATGCTCTCTGTTTTTCAGAGCCGGCGCTGGGATGGCGCTTTCATGACGTTGCAGAAAATCATTGACTCGGCTGTGCTGGGCAAAATCGTCGAGTACGAGGCGCACTACGATCGCTTCCGGAATTACATCGCACCCAATACATGGAAAGAAGTGCCGGGGCCTGGCTCCGGTATTTTATACAATCTCGGATCGCACCTGCTGGACCAGGTACTGGTTTTGTTTGGCAAGCCTGAATCCGTGAGCGCCCGTATCGGTACGCAGCGCCCGGGGGGAAGAGTGGATGATTTCTACGACCTAAGGCTGGAATATGAGGGATTGAACGTGATCGTAAAGTCGAGCTACCTGGTCCGGGAGCCGGGGCCGCTCTACATTGTTCATGGCGTCAATGGATCGTTTGTGAAATACGGCATTGACCCTCAGGAAGAGGCGCTGAAGCTTCATCAGATTCCAGGAAGTCCGGGATGGGGCACAGAACCAGAAAAATTCTGGGGCAAGCTGAATACGGAAATCGGTGGTTTACATTATGAGGGCAAGATTGAGACCCTCCCCGGCAATTTGCTGGGCTACTACCAGAATATTTACGAGGTGATTCGCGAAGGCAAAGAACTGACCGTAAAACCGGAACAAGCCATGCAGGTCATCCAACTTATTGAGGCCGCGGTGAAGAGTAATAAAGAGAGAAAGTTAATTCCCTATTAAGACGCGCAAGCGGTAAGCGGTAATCAGTGGTTCGAACCCAGTTTAAAGGGTCTTCACTACCGATCACCGATCACCAATCACCAATTAACCCTTCTCCGTTTTACCACGCTGGTGCTTCTTCCTTTCCTCATTCCTCCTGGCTTTCATCGCGGCATATTTCGTCCATTGGTCCGCTGTTAGTACGCCTTTCAGCTCAGCTTCCTGATCGGCCATTAGATTCTTCATTTGGTTGCGCACCGTACCCTGGGTGAGGGAGGTATCCTTTCTGATGGCGGCATTGCGTTCTGCATATTTCATTCTAATGGACTTCACTTTGCTAACCTGATCGTCACTCAGTGACAACTCCTTTTTCAATTGTTCTGACCGTCCGCTGCCTTTCGGGTCACGTTGGTGGCGCTGGGCAAAAATGATTGTACTCATCATCATCAACACGAGGAACATTACATTCTTTTTCATACCGTTTTTTGTTTTTTGTTACTGCCCCTTAGACATCAAATTGCTGTCCGGGATTAACCAGTCACCGGTTTATTCGACACTATCGCTGTTTTATTCTACCAACGGAGCACACCGACGGAGGATTGGTTAATGTAAATGATCGGAATAGATGGGCTGCGCCAATGCGTTGGGTCCCACGGCTTATACAGGTTTGCGGGAAATACGATCGCTATAACGATAGGTAGGTCTGCACCTTGACAAAAGCAGTGACCGTTATTTATCTGCGACTCCGTTTTTGGATTTTTGGGTGACCGCCATCAACTGATCGCTGGCCAAAAATTTCTCAATCCGTGTGGCTACGTTCTCCCGGATGTTCATGTAAAAGAAATTCATGTCGGCGCGGTGCCAGCTTTTGGAAGGCAAATGCCAACGGCCCCTGAGGTACGGTTTGTTAATCCATAATATGCCTTCGTGATTTTGAGCGTCAACGAGTTGAGGTGCAAATGTAAAATGAATGCTTACTCCCCCGAGGTTGAGTTCCCTGGATGCAAATTCTTCGCTCGAGCTCCAGAGCAGGGGATTCGTCGAGACAGCGTCTTTAAAACATTTCACGTAATTATCGGGAAAGTAGTTTTTTCCAAACGTATTCCAGGAAGCCCACACGCCAACTTCATTGGGGTTCTCGCATGGGCGAATGTTAGTAAAAGCATCCCGCTTGATAGGAAATCCCACCAGGTAGGCGGCAACCAGTTTTTTCTGCAATTCTTTCCCGTCAAAAAAGTCTCTTAGCAATCGCTCGGCATGATAGCTGCCCTGACTGTGGGAGGCAATAACGATTGGCCTGCCTTGATTATAATGTTCCAGGTAATATTCAAAGGCCGTTTTCACATCCTGATACGCCAGTTCGAGCGCCCTGGCGGCGTCTTCTTTGTTGGGAGTATAAAAGGCATACAAATGAGCCTGGCGATAGTAGGGAACGTAAATACGGCAAGCGCCATTGAAAACACTTGCCTGATTTAAGATGGTAGTTGCTTGAATTTCCCGATTGAGTTCCTCGTCATTCACATCAGCGTTCCAGATGCTCTGATTTTTCGGTGTCCCTGTGAAAATGGTCGGGTAAATAAAAAAGACGTCGGCATGAGCAAGCGCCTGGGTATTTCTTAGGTTTGAATTGAGCGGCGTACTGTCGGCAGCATCAACTTTGTCAGGCAAGGATGCCCAATATTGCCGGTTTCCGTAGTCCGGCGCAGGCGGTGAAAATCGCGGATTGAAACTGCTTTGTAATGCCAGGTGACTCGGCTTGCACGCAGAGAAAAAAACAACAATCAGGAGGAGTACACTAAACTTTTTCATTTGTTAATGGGACGTACATTTTTGATGTCTCACATTTAACATGTGTAAAAAGTCGTGCCATTCTTTACAAAGCGTCAGATCCTTACCCAAAGCCATAGCGGAAGGGGTATAATCTCTTGACGGTTACCGCTCCCCGGTGTGTTTCCTCTACGTCTGTTGTAGAGGAAAATACCCATGCAATAGGCCCTTCTTGACCAGCGTTGGCTGCCGTCGGCAATTCAATCGCAGCCAGCCCTGGCATGGGCTTTACTCCTCTCTCTTCACGTCGGATAGGGTTATCCGTACATAAAAACATTTAAACAGTATAACTATGAAAACCTATTTCAACATTCTCATTTTCGCGCTTGCATTGGTGTTGATGCAGGCTTGCGGGTCAAAATCGAAAGAGAATAAAGAAGGGCTTGAAGCCACCGAGACAAAACTAAGTGCAGAGGATAAGGCTGCATTGGAAAAGAGAGAGGCGGTACAAAAACGCGAAGCGGCACAAAAGGAGCGGCTAAGGGCAGCAGCAGAAAGAAGAGCCGCAGCAGAAAAATCGTATAAAGATGCCAACGGCGATATTATCTACAATAAGGCAGAAATTGCTCCTTCCTTTACCGGCGGCCAGAAAGCCATGACGAAGTATTTTAATGATAATTTAAAATATCCCAAAGCAGCAGAGACCAAAGGATGGGAAGGAACGATCTATGTTGACTTCGTGGTAGGCAAGGATGGAAATGTAAGAGGGGCTACCGTAACGGATGAAACTGATGCCGATGCCGACCAGAGCCTTAAAGATGAAGCTATTCGTGTCGTTACCAACATGCCCAAATGGATACCCGGAAGACAAATCGGCAAGGCGGTGAGGGTAAAATACAATTTACCGGTCGCGTTCAAGATTGTATAGTCTTCACCTTAAATAGATTGCAGGAGGCACGATGATTCGTGCCTCTTTTTTTCTCACTCCATTCTCTTGCTTCTCGACTGCTTTTTTTCAGAGCGGTGCTTTTTTGCCTTGATCCGCGCCCGTACGGCAGCCTTGCCCGGCTTCGTAGCTTTCCGCACCTTCCGGGGGGTGAATGCTTTCCGTAGAAGCTCATCGAGTTTGAAAAGAACGGCTTCTTTATTTTGCAACTGTGACCGTTTGTCCTGAGCGGTGAGAATCAGCACCCCGTCTTTGGTCATCCGGGAAGCCAGTTTTTTCGCCAGCACCTCCTTCTGTTCAGCGGTTAATACGGATGAATTCACCACATCGAATTTCAGCGTGACTTTCGTATTTACTTTGTTCACGTTCTGTCCGCCTGGTCCGCTGCTCCTCGACATCGTGAATGTCAACTCATTGATCAATTCTTCACTATCCATATTCAAATTTAAAATTAATGACTTGCCGGCCCCCTCCAATTTTAAATCTTAAATTTTAAATGAATTTTAAATCTTAAATATCTTAAATCTCAACTTATTTGTAGATTTATGCTTTCCGCTTTTACCATGAATAAACATTTCAACAGAAGGGATTTCCTCAAAACGGGCGCTCTGGGAGGATTGGGATTTGCCATCTTGCCTTCCCTTTTAAAGGCTGCACCCAGTGACCGTCTTCGCATAGCGCATATTGGCTTGGGTGGTATGGGCAACAACCACCTCAATGCATTCGCCGCCCTGGCCGATGTGGAAATCGTCGCCTTGTGTGATCTGGACGAAGATCACTTGAACAGCACAATGCAGACCCTGAAAAAATTGAGGCCGGACAGCCAGCCAAAAGGGTATGGCGACTTCCGGCACGTGCTCGATCGCAAGGACATCGATGCGATCACCTGCGCTACCCCCGATCATTGGCATGCGCAGATTGCAGCGCTTGCGTTTCAGGCAGGCAAGGACGTCTACGGCGAGAAGCCTCTTTCCTACAATGTGAGTGAAGGTCAGATGCTGCAGAAGAATTTAACGAAACACAATCGGATCTTTCAACTCGGCACTCAGATCCATGCCGATGACAATTATCATCGCGTAGCAGAAATCATTCAAGCCGGTGCGATCGGCAAAGTGCATACCGTC
>DATHFS010000014.1:0-4659 GCA_035317975.1 Cyclobacteriaceae bacterium
GTTTAGCTTACCTAATTGAAGAAAAGAAGGCCAAGGAGAAGGGCTGAGGTGATACAGGATGATCCGGTTAGTAATCGGTGATCAGTGATCGGTAGTGAGGTGTACTCTAAACCACCGATCACCGATTACTGATTACCTTCCTGTACATCAAACCCTACCGCCCGCATATCCTCCCAAAACCCCGGATAGGACTTATCGACGACATCAGGTTCTTCTACTCTTAACTTCGTCAAGGTTGCCCACGGGGCAAACCCCATGGCCATACGGTGATCGTGGTAGGTGGCGATGGAAACGAATTCCATCCTTTTGGCGGGTGTCAGTTTCCATTGACCTGTTTTTTCTTCTGTCAGTTCAGCGCCTATTTTGCTCAACTCCGTTTGCAAAGCAGCTATCCTGTCGGTCTCCTTGATCCGTAAACTTTCCATGCCAGTGAACAACCCCCGGACTCCCTTGGCGGCACAGACCGGCAAAACAGTTTGCGCCAGATCCGGGCAATCCTTGAAATCCCATTCGATGAACATTTCGCTTGCACCCTTACTAAGAATAACTGCGTCGTCCTGAAAAACCGCCTTTACTCCAAGGCGTTCCATTACATCAACTGTGACGCGGTCGCCTTGCAAGGATTGCCTCGAAACATGCGGCAGCCTGAGTTCGGCGTCCTCCGCGAGCGCCGCAAAGGCAAACCAATAGCTGGCGGCCGACCAATCCGCTTCCACGGTGAGATTCGACGAATGGTAGGGGGTGGGGGGGATATGAATGAAATGACCACTAAAATCGCAGGCCACCCCAAAGGTTTTCATCAGGGCCAACGTCATTTCAATGTAGGGCAGGCTGCCGATTGGGCCTTCGATCCGGATCGTGAGTCCTTGCGGCAGGAGGGGGGCTGTCATCATCAAGGCAGAAATATATTGACTGCTGACGTTCCCCGGCAGGGAGACCGAAATGGCTTTTTGACCGGCAAACCCCTTGGTTTCAATAGGAGCAAACCCCTCTTTGTCCAGATAGGCAATAGTAGCACCCAATGATCGAAGGGCATTTACCAGGAGGGCAATAGGCCGCTGCTTCATTCGGTCTGTGCCCGTCAGAATTTTGTTCTTGCCCGTGAGTGCAAAATAAGCGGTCAGGAAACGCATGGTCGTGCCCGCATCCATCACGTCGATGAGCTTGTCGGGACTGTTGATGAGGGACTGCATCAGCCGGGTGTCGCGCGCAGCAGACAGATTGCTAACGACTGATTGGTTGCCAGACAAAGCAGTAAGTAACAAAGCCCGATTGCTTATGCTTTTGGAAGATGGCAAGTTATTGACGGTTCCCCGGACCCTGGTGTTTCTTTGAATGGTGATGAACAAAGCGATGAAGTTTTACGGTTGAGAAATAATTTTTTAATTATCCGGATTTTTTCCTTCGCGATGAAACAATTTGGTTTTAATTTGGGTTGAAGTAGTAATCATGGGTACAACACGAAAAATTGCAATTGGGTTAGGGCTCGCCGGTGGTGCGCTCCTGGCCGCCTGGCTTCTGACCGGCGACCGGAAGAAGAAGACGAAAGACTTCCTTGTTAAGAAGGCGCAAGGTATTAAGGAAACGCTGAAGACAAGGGAAGATTCCATGGAAGATGCGGATGTTCACTATCTCTAAAGTGACCGAAAGAAATCCAAGGACTCTACAATCTGAACTTCGCTAACCTCGACGTCCCAGACTGCCTTGCCAATCCCTTCCGGCAAGGCCATCAGAATTCGTTTTCCCTGATTTTTCTTATCCTGCGCCATCCTCTCTAAAAGGGCATGGGTCGCTCCCAGCGGTCTGAAAGGGCCGAAAACAGACATCAAATAAGAAATGATTTCGTCTGACTCGCCTTTCGTCAGCAATCCTTTTTTGAACGCAATGAAGGCTTCTGTCATCATTCCGATCGCCACAGCCTCGCCGTGGAATATCCGGTTACCGGTGGCGAGATAGTCGCCTTCCACAGCATGGCCAATCGTATGACCAAAGTTTAGGATTTTGCGCAACCCGCTTTCTTTTGGATCGCGTTGGACGACGGAGTATTTGAATTCTACCGAATGGCGGATAAGCTCTTCCCACGGCTGATCGGCCAGCGGCCTCGAACGGACCTTTTCCCACATTGCCCGGTCGGAGATCAGGCAATGTTTCACTACCTCTGCAAAGCCGGAACGCAGCTCCCTCTGGGGTAGCGACTGTAGAAAGGGGGTAGAAATAAAGGTGCCAACAGGCTCCTGAAACAAGCCGATGTGATTTTTAAGGTTCTGGAAATCAATACCCAATTTGCCGCCGATACTGGCGTCAACCTGTGCCAGCAGCGTGGTGGGCATCAACAGAAAATCAATTCCCCGTTTGAAGGTAGCCGCACAAAATCCACCCAAATCACCAAGAACTCCTCCGCCCAAAATGATCAGGAGGCTATGCCGGTCAAAGCCAAAATCAGTGAGTTGCTGCCATACACTGGTACACGTTTCAATGTTTTTATGTTCTTCCCCGGATTTTACCAGGATAAGGCGGTGGTGGGGAAGTTGCGTCTGGAGAAATGGATAACAGAATCGCTTTGTTTGCTCATCCACGAGTACGCCCACCTGGGAATAGGTTTTATCCGAAAGGAATTCCTTTACGAGGACACCGGGATCCGCACGAAAAGAGATGGTTTTTGGGAACATGGCCTGTATTTTGGCTGTTGCGGCAAATTAACGCAATTCTATTGTGTATTATATTTGCGCTGCAACTGATTTCTATGGAGGTTCAATCCAAGGTACATTTTGACGACACGGCTGTCGCATTCTCCTACAAATCCGACCGTGAGCTCAAAAAAGCCAATTTTATTTTTACCGTAGTTAATCATCCTTTCATTTCCAGCCTGGCTACCGGCGCCGTAAGGGTGGCCTTAGGGCTGCACCTGCCGGTGAAAAGGCTAATCAAGCAAACTGTCTTTGAGCATTTTTGTGGCGGCGAAACCATCAATGAAAGCGAAGAAATGATTCAAAAACTGGCCGGATTTCATGTGGGAACAATCCTGGATTACGCGGTAGAAGGAGCCAAGACCGAAGCAGGTTTCGATATGACGGCCCGGGAAATCATGACGACGTTCGATAAAGCCAAAGGCAATCGCAGAGTGCCTTTTTGTGTTTTCAAGGTTACCGGGATGGCGGATATGACCTTATTGGAAAAGGCTCAGTCAAACGAAGGATTAACCCTCGACGAACTGGCTGCCTTTACCCGGGTAAAGAAACGAGTGGACCGGATCTGCGCAAAGGCTTATGCGACCAACGTTCCCGTGCTCATCGATGCCGAAGACAGTTGGATTCAGGATACGATCGACTCCCTTGCCTATGAAATGATGGCCCGGTACAACCAAAAAAAGGCCATCATCTTCAATACATTTCAAATGTATCGGGCCGATATGTCCCGCAATCTGCAAGAAGCCTACCGGCAGGCAAGCGGGAACGGTTATTATTTGGGAGTTAAGCTTGTCCGCGGGGCCTATATGGAGAAGGAGCGAAAGCGCGCTGAAAAATTGGGGTACCCGGATCCCATCAACCCCACCAGGGCCATCACCGATGAAATGTTCAATCATGGCCTTTCTTTTTGTATCGACAAACCGCAAATCAGTTTGGTTTGCGGATCCCATAACGAATACAGCAATCAATACCTTACTGAATTGATCGAAAAGCAAGGAATGAATCCGAACGATTCCCGCGTTTGGTTTGCCCAATTGTTAGGCATGAGCGACCATATTTCATTCAACCTGGCCAAGGCAGGATACAATGTTGCCAAGTATGTTCCCTACGGGCCGGTGCATGCCGTGATGCCCTATTTATTGCGGCGCGCGAGCGAAAACACTTCCGTCGCGGGGCAAAGCAGCCGGGAGCTTGTTTTGATTCGGAGGGAGTTGAAGAGAAGAAGATCGAGAGGATAGGGTACAGCTTCAGGTTCCAGGTTTCAGGACTAAACCAGTAGTCGGTAACCAGTAACAGTAATGCAGGTTTAGCCTAAATCATTAATTTTGCCTTTTCATCAAAAGGAATTAACCCGCCATCATGCAATTGAGTGAACAAGAGATCATCCGCAGGCAAAGTCTGGAAGAATTACTAAAGCTGGGGATCAACCCTTATCCGGCCGAGCTCTTTGAAATAACAGGGTCAGCTGCGGAGATTCTTGAGAATTTTCCCATCAAAGAATATAAAGACGTGACGCTGGCGGGACGAATCATGGGCCGGAGGATCATGGGCAATGCTTCTTTCGTTGAATTACAGGATGAATCGGGACGGATCCAACTTTATTTTCGCAGAGACGATCTTTGTCCAGGTGAAGACAAGACACTCTACAATACGGTGTTTAAAAAACTCCTGGACATAGGAGATATCATTGGGGTGAAGGGATTTGTATTTGCCACGCAAACCGGGGAAACCTCCGTTCACGTCACCGGTTTTACGATCTTATCGAAGGCATTGCGACCGCTGCCGGTGGTAAAAGAAACGAAAGACGAGCTTGGCAAGAGTACACTCCACGATGCCTTCACCGATCCCGAACAGCGTTACCGCATGCGGTATGTAGATCTGGTGGTCAATCCCAACGTTCGCGATGCTTTCGTAAAACGGACCAGGCTGATCAACTCTATGCGGGACTACCTGAATAAAAAAGGGTACCTCG
>DATHFS010000015.1:0-5639 GCA_035317975.1 Cyclobacteriaceae bacterium
TCGTTTGTGTTAACTGAAGAAAACTGTCGGTTGCTGCAGGGAAAATTGCCGTTTCCTTTTATCCTGAAGCAACCCGATGGCGCCTTCTCCAAGGGTGTATTCAAAATTAATAACCTGGGCGAATTCAAGAAGGTCCGGGAAGGCATGTTTGAGAAATCAGACTTACTTATCGCACAGGAGTTCTTACCGACCCCATTTGACTGGCGGGTCGGGGTGATTGATAGTCAGGTCATTTATGTCTGCAAATATTTCATGGCTTCCCAGCACTGGCAGATCGTTAATTGGAGCGCCGACAAAGAGGCGACCCGCGACGGCGAGGTCGAGTCTATTCCGGTAGACCAGGCCCCCTCCGGGTTACTGAAAACGGCACTGAAAGCGACATCGCTGATTGGCAAAGGGCTCTACGGAGTGGACATGAAAGAAGTGGATGGAAAATTCTACGTGATTGAAATCAACGACAATCCGAACATCGACGCCGGCGTTGAAGATAAAATCCTGAAAGACCGGCTGTATGCTATCGTTATGGAGGTATTTTTGAACAAAATAAAATTCGAAAAATGACCCAACCCTCGCGCATCCACCTTTTCCACGGTTATGGTATCGAACTGGAGTACATGCTGGTAGACAAGGATACCCTGGCTGTGAAACCCATCACCGACGAATTATTGAAGCACGAACTGGGCGAATACGGGAGTGACTTTGAAAACGGGATGGTCACCTGGTCGAATGAACTGGTATTGCACGTAGTCGAACTCAAGTCCACCCATCCGGAATCCAATTTCAGCGCATTGGAAAGCGCCTTTGCCGACAACATTCTTCGCATGAATACGATCCTGGAAACACGGAACACCATGCTCATGCCGACTGCTGCTCACCCCTTCATGGATCCGCTCACCGAAACCAAACTCTGGCCCCACGACAGCAACGATGTGTATGAGGTGTACAATAAGATCTTCGATTGTCGCGGACATGGATGGTCTAATTTGCAGAGCAGCCATCTTAACCTTCCATTCTATGACGACGAAGAGTTTGCCAAGCTCCATGCGGCGGTGCGGTTGGTGTTACCTCTTCTTCCGGCTTTGTGTGCGAGTTCACCGATTTTTGAGGGGAAAATCACCGGATTGCTGGATACGCGGTTGAGTTATTATAGGACCAACCAGTCAAAGATCCCCTCGATCACCGGCAAAGTCATCCCGGAAGCCATCTTTTCCAAACGGAATTACCTCAACATTATTTATGAAAAAATAAAGGCAGACATTGCGCCCTATGATCCGGGAAACGTACTCAATCCCATTTGGGTAAATTCACGCGGAGCCATTCCCCGTTTCGACCGCGGCTCCATCGAAATCCGGCTGATGGACATCCAGGAATGTCCCTCGGCCGATATGGCCATTATCGAACTGGTCATTGAAACGATCAAGGCCCTCGTACAGGAGAAATTCATCGGCATCCAGGGACAAATGAGAATTCACACCGAGGTGCTGGCCAATATTCTTGACGAGACAACGCGTGATGGTCAGTCCGTCACGGTCTCGGCCGCCGAATTCCTGGATGTGTTTGGCTTAAAACAATTTTCCACAGCAAAACAAATATGGGAACATATTCTGAGTCGCCTGGTCCAGGGAAACCATGCCCTCGAAAAATGGAAGCCAGAGCTTTCCATCATTCTCACAGAGGGCACCCTTTCCAACCGGATTTTGAAATCGTTGGGAGGAGATCATTCACACGAAGCGATCAAAACGGTGTACAAGAAGTTGGCGGCGTGTTTGGCGCAGAATCGGATGTTTGTGCCGTAAGGATTTCCCGCAGATTTCGCAGATCACGCAGAGACCATTAAGATAATTATTTATGAACCCCCGGGTTGCGGCAGTACAATACGAAAGTCCACTTAAACTATTACTTACTTTTACCAACAAAGAAGTTAAGGAATTTGATTTCAGCTCTTACCTCAACTATCCGGTCTTTGAGATTTTGAAAGATGAAGCCTATTGCAGAAAGGCAAAGGTTTTAAATGGAACAGTTGTATGGGATGAATTTGTGGATTTTGATCCCGACACCTTGTACCTGGAAAGCAAACCGGTTGTTCTGGCGCGCAAATAAAACCCGGCTTTTACCGGGTCGTACCCCGCTTACGCGAGGCGCTTCCGCGAGCAGGGGTCACGAACAAAATTACCTATGAACGCAATCGAGCTTTAATCTCACCCAATCAGTCTGTGAATTTAGTTCAATATCCCTTTACGAGTAACCGTGAGTTTCTCGAATTTACATTTTATAGTGAAGGGCCCCATGGGAATATTGAGAAGCGAATCCGGTTCAAGAAGATCTATGGTCACCACAACGCTTATAATCTTGCTTTTGGCGACTTAGACCCCAAAACAGGCGAGATCAGCGACTCGATCACGACCGACAATAAAGACACCGATAAGGTGCTGGCCACAGTGGCTTCTGCTAACTGCCTTTTTTGGGCAATATCCAAATACAATGGTAGTTGCCGAAGGGAGCACGCTATCACGCACCCGACTTTACCGGATGAGAATAGCAGCAAACCTTTCCGAAATCCAGGAAGTGTTCAGGATATACGGCTTATTAGAAGAGATGGGAACTTTTTGTAAGAAACAAACCTTACCTATAGCATTATTGGTAGAGCGTATTTGAGTACCTTTAAATAAGAAACAGGAAGCAGATTATGGCTACTATTGCAGTTAGAACCAATTCCAAAAGGCAGGTTAATGTTCCCGTAGTGGATAAAAATATGAAAAGCTATGCGAAGTCCCCGTTCTTTGTAAAAAAGGCTAAACGTGCAAAAGCGCTCCTTGATAAGTACGGCCTTCCAAAGAAAACTTCAAAACACTAAGCAGCCCAAACTATGAAATAGTCTGCCTCTGTGTAGTCAGAGCGCCTCTCGTAGGCTGGGGAAAAAATACTACTTCAAGTACCCTGGCACCATCACCCCCTCCTTCAGCACCTCATCCGCAATGACCGGCTGCCTCTGTATTACCAACGGCTGTACTCCTGCCCAAATATCGAGTGAATAATCTTCTTCATCATCTTTGGGTCCACCCGTCCTGATCTTGGCAGAAACTTCCTTAATGTCAAAGGAAAGTACCAACGTAGCCTTCCATTCCCCGCTGGTAGGCTTCCGCACATCGGCCCAACGCCCCGGGCACATTTTTTCAGTAAAGGCTTCAAGTACGTTGTACAGAACCGCCTCATCCGTTACCACTTCGCCCTGACTGAAAAGAACGACCGACCGGTAGTTGACCGAATGATGAAAGGCCGAACGCGCCAGCACAATACCATCGATGAGCGTGGCACTAATGCTTACCGGAGTTTTTTTTGCAGCCAGCTCCCGCAGGTAGTGACTTCCAACAGAGCCGTGCAAATAGACAGCATCGCGCAGGCGGACAAAGCCGGTGGGAATTTGAAAAGCTTGCCCATCGACGGCATATGCCAATGTGCAAAACAAGGCTTCATCCAGGATAGAATAAATAGTCTCCTTGTCGTAAGAACCCCGTTTAGCGAGACGAGTGATCTCCGTTTTATCGGTGATGGGGAAGTGGCTCATGGTGAAAAGTGTTGAAGTGTTGATGTGTTGAAGTGCTTAAGTGTTGAAGTTGGTGCTGCCCCTATTGCTGAACTGACCTGCCTACTCAATAATCATGTTGGAACCCATTCCCTGGGTTGACCCTTTGCCTACTGTCCCTTGCCTACTGCCTACTGACCTGCCTACTGCCTACTTTCTTTCGTGCTGCCGACTTTAGGTTACCGCTCAGTTCCCTGGGTTGACCCTTTGCCTACTGTCCCTTGCCTACTGCCTACTTTCTTCCTTGTTGGTTTCTCTTTGAAAATAAAGCAATGGGGAAATTGTTCCATGCCAATTTTGGGGTAGTATGCTACAGCGGCGGGTGCGGACAGTAAAATTAGCTTGGCATTTTCTCCAGCCACTTTTTGAGTTTCTTCGATCAGTCTCTTACCAATACCCTGTCGTTGATAGGCCTCATCGACGGCCAGGTCGGAGAGGTAACAGCAAAACGAAAAGTCACTAAGGGCGCGTGAAACGCCGACTAACGTATCGCCAGACCAGGCCGTAACCAGAATGTTACCATAGTCCAGCATTTTTTGAATGCGGACGGGATCCTTGACCGGTCTTCGTTGGTCCAGGGTGGAGCGTTTTAACAAGTCAACAAACTCTGCCGCAGTTATTTTCTCATGACTGCTGTATTCGATCGGCTGACGTTTCATGACTCGATTTAATTATTGTGAAATCCTTAAAACGATCTTACCAAAACGATCATCCTTTTCCAGGCTGCTAAGTGCCTCTTCCGCTTTTTCCAATGGAAACGTTTCAGCCATGACGGGACGCAACTTGTGTTTGTAAACAAAATCGAGCATGGAAAGAAATTCGTCGCGGGTGCCCATCGTTGTTCCAAAAACCGAAAGTTGTTTACGAAAAAGAAGTTCAGGGGCAATGTCAGGAATGTTTCCGGCCGTGCGTCCAAAAATAACCACACGCCCTCCCGGTAAAGCAAGGTTCAGTAATTGGCTGAATTGTTTCCCACAAGCACTGTCTACGATCACATCAAAACCGCCCACTTCTTTTGTCGCTTTTTCCACCCAGTCCGGCTCCTTATAATTGTATCCACCTGCCGCCCCCATTTCCATTGCTTTTTTCAACTTCGATGCTGATCCGGAGGTGACATAAACCCGCGCTTGAAAGGCGAGTGCGAACATCATCACCCAAAGGGCTGAGCCTCCGCCGATCCCCGTCACCAAAACTTTTTCGCCGGGACGCAACCTCGCTTTGGTAAACAACGCCCGGTAGGCGGTAAGCCCCGAAAGCGGCAGGGCCGCCGACTCTTCAAAAGAAAGATGTTCCGGCTTGTCGAACACGTGGTCTTTTGAAATAACAATGTACTCACTGAACGTACCGTTGTCGGGGAATCCAAGGATCTTAAAAGCATCGGACTGCACAACGGGATTGCTGCCCCATTTCAGGCTTGGGTTGATGACAACTTCCTGACCTTCTTCATGCAGTTCCACTTCTTCACCGACCTCTTCAATAACTCCGCTTCCGTCGGACCCCAGGATGATCCCTTCCGGGAAATGCCTGGCTTGCTCCGTTCGGATCCAGATGTCGCGATGGTTCAATCCTGCATAATGAAGACGGACCAGAACTTGTTTCTCCGTGGGCCGGGGCGTCGCAACATCTTTAACGATCAGAGGATAGTCTTTTCCCTGGAAGAAAACAGCTTTCATATATCCCCTGACTATTTTACGGGGATCACATGATTCCATTCGTGCACATCGGGAGCAAAGCCCAGACGAATGTCTTGCAGTCTTTGTTTAACGCGGTTCTGGAAACTGTCCTCGCTGGCGACCGGTATAGTGTAGTCCTTTCCGCGGATGTTGATATTCGCAATAGGCGCTACAACGGCTGCGGTCCCTGCGCCAAAGATCTCCGTCAACGAACCGGTGACAATTCCTTCTTCCAGCTCTTCCACACTCACTTTTCTTTCTTCGGTGGGGAAGCCCATATCCTTTGCGAGGGAAAGAATGGAGTCGCGTGTCACGCCGTCGAGGATGGCGGAAGACAAACGCGGGGTTACCAGTTTTCCTTCGAAGACAAACATCACGTTCAT
>DATHFS010000016.1:0-5952 GCA_035317975.1 Cyclobacteriaceae bacterium
TTTCCGGATGCCGCGGAAACAAGACACTGGTCGTGCTGGATGCATTGTCGGGGAAGATCATTCAAACTCTTCCTATTGGAGGGGGAGTTGACGCCGTGGTTTATGATAAAGACGCAAGGTTAGTAATGGCTTCGAATGGCGAGGGAAATGTTACCATCATTAAGCAGGAGTCAGCCGACCACTATTCGGTAGCGCAAACCTTGATTACGAAACCGGGTTGCAAAACAATGGCAGGTTCAGCGACTACCCACTCGATCTATTTGAGTGGAGCCGATTATGAATCGGATGGCAAGACGGTGGCGCCGGGCACCTTCGGCGTATTTGTCTATTCTATGAGGTAACCTGGTTTACGGCGGCGAGGTCAACACATACAACATCAAGGGGCGATTTTCTATGATCATACTATACCGATCGGTAGTGTTTTGTATCTGTTGCTTTTTCCTTACCAATCAGGCATTCCCGGCTGTAATAAAAGGAAGGGTGATGGACGGAAAAACCAGTGACGTATTGATTGGGGCGGCAGTTTATATCCAGGAGCTGAAAATAGGAACCACTTCCCGGCAGGATGGATCTTACGTTTTTCGAAATATACCCGCCGGAACATACACGATGCTGGTACGATACCTCAGTTATGTTGATTTGGAAATGAAGGTCACCCTCGGGGAGAATGAAGTCGTTGAGTTCGATTTCAGGCTTGCACCAGATCCTAAACTGCTGAATGAAGTTACCGTAGTGGGCAGCAGTGATAAAGCCTCCGAATTAAGTGCCCGCAGTTCGGAGATGAACGCATTGCAAATAATAAATGTAATAAGCGCTGAAAAAATTGAATCCTTGCCTGATTTGACATTGGCGGATGTGATGCAGCGGGTATCCGGCGTATCCATGACCAAAAGCAATTTTGGCACCAATTCAAATTTAATCATCAGGGGTATGCCTTCACGATATAACAGCGTCCTGGTCGACCGGGTGGTCATGCCCAGTACAAGTGCCTCTGGTCGATCCGTGAACCTGGATTTGTACGGTTCCGAATTGGTGGGGCGTGTAGAAGTAATAAAAGCCTTAACACCCGATTTAGAGGCGGATGGCATCGGAGGCACGGTGAATATCAAAATGAAAGAAGCGCCTGATTCTGCTTTTTTCAAGATGCAGGCTGGTTTAGGCTACAACCAGTATTACGTTAACCACCGCTTTTTAACCTTCGACCAGTCCACCGTGGCCAAAAAAGATTTCAGCGAACTCCATGGCCCGGATTATTTAGCTGACGAATCTGAATTTCCGAGACAGAATCTAATCGCAAAGGAAAAACCCGCAGTTCCCAATTTGAATTTAGGGTTTTCGTTCGGGAAAAGATTTTTGGATAAGAAGTTCGGGGCCATGTTTTCAGTAAACATCCGGGAAAACTCCGTTGCCAATACCTATGATTATACCAGCTACGTTCCTGCTTTCAGTACGGGCAAACCTGCGGTGGAGTATACGGAGAACCAGGTATATAGTACAAATCAAAAAAGATATGGGGCCTATGCCATGTTGGATTACAAATTCAATGGCAAGAATCAAATAAGCCTCTTTAGTTCCTTGTTCCAGGTCAATGAATTGAGGGTGAGGGAATACGCCGATCATCAAACTGAAAATGGCGGACAGTTCATTCGCCCCATTACCACCCAAACGGAAACGGACAATTCAGGCATTTTAAGCAATTCGTTGCGCGGCAAACACAATTTGCTGAACAATCTTGAGCTCAATTGGACGCTGGTCTATGCTACCGGCGATTCGCGCTCACCGGACTTTGCAAACATCGATTTGGCACAAGGAGGCAGCACCCCGCCGACACTTAATTATACAAGGCCTGTCGTTCGGGTTTGGCAGTGGGATACCGACGAAAACAAATCGGCTTACCTGAACCTTACCTATCGTCCCACTCTTTTTAATCATGTGATTGAGTTTAAAGCAGGGGGCTTGTACCGGATGAAATTCAGGAAGAACTATGCAAACGAATATTTCTTTCAACCCTATGATGATGCAAGCGAAAACAACTATAAAAACTTTCCGAATCCGGACTTGCTCACAGTTCCGCTGAGGAATAACCAGAATGACCAGGAGAAAAAAGGAAATGCTTATTTAAATCCAGGTAATTACCGGGCATGGGAGAATATTGGCGCAGTATATGGTATGGCGAATGCCACGTTTGGAGATTTTCAAATTGTAGCCGGCCTGAGGGTTGAATCTACCGATATGCACAATGAGCACAATCAGAATAATATACAAATTCCGGTTGCCACTGCAGGCGTGAAATATTTTGATTTTTTCCCCAGCCTTCATGTTATCCATAGAATTGACGAAAGGCGAAACCTTCGTATGTCCGTGTACCGGGCAATAAACAGGCCTACCTACACCGAATTAATCCCTTACAGCGATCCCCGTGCGGGAGGTCAGATTGGCAATCCAAAACTATTACCGGCTTACGGGACGTGCGCCGATATGCGTTATGAAATCTACCCGCAGCCGGAAGAAGTCCTATCGGCAGGTCTATTTTATAAAACACTAAAAAATGCAATTGAAGATATTTTGACCCAAAGCAATAATTCACAGCCTAATAATGTTCCGACGGCTACAACTAACTATGGACTGGAGCTAGTCGCCTCTAAATATTTTGGCAATGTGGGTGTGAGCGCCAACTACACTTATACAAAATCGAGGATATCAGACAAAGCCGTTGATTATGTGTATAAGGATACCGTGTTGATTGCAAATCCTTTAGTCAATTACACCAGGACATTGGTGGGACAGTCACCCCACCTTTTTAATCTAAGTCTGACCTACCGTAATTCCCGATCCGGATTTAAGTCAGGCATTAGTTACACCATGCAGGGCGATAACCTGTCTGCACTAAACAACAGTCACCTGCACTTTAACAGATACCAGGCAACCTACCATGACCTGGGGTTGACATTCGAGCAAAGAATCGGCCCAAAATTTATTATACAGATGAAAGTTTCTAATCTCCTGAATAGCCCCCTTAAATGGTACATGAAAGAGGAGGAGGGTGTCCTGATCAGGAGGTCATACAATTATCAAGTTTATACGATTCAATTAAGATATTCCATCTAGCGTGTAATGATCCATTATCTAAAATAAAATAACACATGAAAACCGTTTATGCCGTCGTCGTAGTTGCGGGGATATTGACATCCCTGAGTTCATGCCAAAAGGAAAGTGTTTCCAGTTCGGAGCGTCCTGCCCCTGTAGGTTCCTATATCACAGGAAGCAAATTACAGGGAACATTGAAGGGTAGCTTGAAACAGGATTCAACCTATTACTTGATTGGTGATATGATTGTTAATCCGCTGGATTCATTTGGCGTATCCCCGGGAGCAAAAATTATAGTTATGGGCAACCACCGCATCGAAATTGCCGGCACCCTTATTTGTGACGGTACGCAGGAGAAACCGATCACATTTACAACGAATGATGACGCCACAGCGTACGCCAATGTTGGGCAAACCGGTTATTGGGGTGGATTTCTTATTGATTCCACGTCACAGTACGTTAGCATGACGTTTACCCATATCAATTATACGGGTGGCCCGGATGCCGCGGGAAGTCCCCAGGCAAGTTTTGATGTGGAAGGCACACAAAGTTACCATCACGGGGCAAAAATTATTTTTGAAGACAATTGGATGTTTGGCGGTATTGATGATGGTGTTCACTTAGCAGGTGATATTACGTGCAGCATCAAAAGGAACGTATTGCAACGCATGGGAAGTTCAGATGGCGATTTAATTAATGCTAAACTTGGGGCACATGGAGACATCGCTTATAACTACATCTGGAGTTCTGCCAACAGCGGGATAAAATTAAACACCAGCAAAACAATTCCTCTTCCTGAAACAAAATTCAATGTTTATAACAATACCATCGTAAATGGGAATTGGAGAAAAATCGGTGAGCTTTCAGCAGCTATCTATTTGGATCAAAATTCAGCGGCGAATATATATAACAACGTGATTGTTGGTTGTCGCAATGGCATTCATCTTGCCAACAATGCCACGGGCGCCGATATGGCGAATACGAAATACAGCAATAACCTGATTTACATGTATTATGCCCTTGCTTCTGACTCGACAAATGACCAAACCAATAATCCCTATATCCCTGGTTCCAATGGCGTTCCTCAATCAACCGACAAAATAGAGTATGGATTGGCTGCTTGCGGAACTGTATTTACTCATTGGGCTACTGATATTACTGTTGACAACGAAGATGGTGATACTCCTTCTCTTTCAGCCAGTTCGCCTGCGCGCAACAGTGGCACCACCAGTGGAACCTTGTTCTCGTTTGGTATTGGTTCTGCCATGCCTTTGAATAAAGATATGGGCGCTTACCCGAGTGACAACACGGGAAATCAACATTTGCCAACCGGCAAGCCATAATTAAATTGTGTTCACTATTCTTAACAAGCAATGAGCTTCATTACAGAAGTTCATTGCTTTACGCTACTATGTATAAAATACGCAAGTACTTTTTAGCAACGTGTATCATACCCTTGCTATTCGGTTGTAATGGCGCGAGAGATTTGACAACGGTGGAATCGATATCCCCCGTCGTGGTGACCGATAAAACTCCCAATGATACGGACGATCCTGCTATTTGGTTTAATCCTGCTGATCCGGCGCAAAGCCTGATACTGGGAACCGACAAGGGAGATAGTACGGGCGGGATTTTTGTGTTTCATCTTGACGGAAAATTGGATACCGCATTAAGCCTGACGGGTATGAAGCGTCCGAATAATATTGACGTTGAATATGGATTTCCGTTCAATGGAAAGGATATTGACATAGCGGTATGTACGGAACGCGGAAGAGACATGCTCCGTGTTGTTTCATTACCTGAATGTAAGTTTATAGACCATGGCGGAATTCCTGTATTTGAGGATGATTCGCTTCGTTCTCCGATGGGAATAGGGCTTTACAAAACTAAAAGCAATGGTGTTTTTGCCTTCGTTGGCCGCAAAACGGGTCCGCAGGATGGTTATCTGTATCAGTATGAACTAACAGGCAAGGACGGCTTTGTCGTTGGCACAAAAGTGCGTGCGCTGGGCAAATTCAGCGGCAAAAAGGAAATTGAAGCCATTTTAGTGGACGATGAATTAGGGTATGTGTATTATTCAGACGAAAAGGTTGGTGTTCGGAAATATTATGCTGATGCTGAAAAGGGAAATGAGGAACTGGCCGTGTTCGCTCAAACAGGCATTACAGGCGATCACGAAGGATTATCAATCTACCAGGACAAGAACGGTACCGGATATATTGTTTTATCGGATCAACAGGCGAATGAATTTCATTTGTATCCCCGGGAAGGAACGAACGGGAACCCGAACGATCATCCCGTGGTGCGCATTGTCAAAGCGCAAACCAGCGATAGTGATGGTTCTGACATTTTGAATATGCCATTGAACAAGGCTTTTCCAAAGGGTATTTTTGTGGCCATGTCGAGCGATAGAACTTTTCAATTTTACCGTTTGGAGGACCTTATTGGAGATCAAAAATCAAACATCAACAATAAACAATAAACAATCCATGTGACAGATTTTCCCGCCGTTGTCGGTATTCTTCACCAACAACCCACCGCACGAATGGGATTTTCTTACGCACATCGACAAGCAACGACGGGTATAAAGTTCCTTACTTTGGACGCTTGTTGGTGAAGAACACCAACAAGGGCGGGGCCGTTGTTAGTGTTCTTCACCAACAACCCACCGCACGAATTGGGATTTTCTTACGCACATCGACAAGCAGCGACGGGTATAACGTTCCTTGCTTTGGACGCTTGTTGGTGAAGAACACCAACAAGGGCGGAGGAATTGGAATTTTCTTACGTACATCGACAAGCAGCGACGGGTATAAAGTTCCTTACTTTGGACGCTTGTTGGTGAAGAACACCAACAAGGGCGGG
>DATHFS010000017.1:0-4514 GCA_035317975.1 Cyclobacteriaceae bacterium
GCGTTCACTCGTTTTGGAAAATATAGATTGGGATTGCGAGGCAAAGACGCTGTTGAGAGACTTCAACCTCGGATGCGGAGTCGCTTGCGCGGAAGCGATAAGTTGGTTTTTTGAAAATGTGGAAGAAGGAATTATCCTCGAGGACGATTGTTTACCGGATCCTTCTTTCTTTACATTCTGCTCCAACCTGTTAGCACATTACCGGAATGACGAACGGATCATGCACATTAGCGGCAATAATTTTCAAGGCGGGCACAAAAGAGGAGATGCTTCGTATTATTTTTCCGCTTATCATCATAATTGGGGTTGGGCGACATGGAGGCGATCGTGGTCTGAGTTTCGGTATGCAATAACCGATTTTGACCGGGATAGACTATTGACTTATCTTAAACGCTATGGATTCAATACGAGTGAACAAAACTTTTGGATCGCTATTTTTGAAAATCCGTTGGAGACGTGGGATTATCAATGGGGCTATGCGATTTGGAAGAATTCGGGACTTTGTATTTTGCCCAACGAGAATCTCGTCATCAATATAGGATTTGGGTCGGAGGCGACGCATACCCGGATGGTGCCGCCATCCGGACAGATGAAATACGGAAAAATCGACAAACTTGTCCATCCTCGTCAGATTCATCTGGACGAGGATGCGGACCACTATACATTCGAACATCATTTTCACGTACGCGATTCTTTTTTTCGAAGGCTAAAGAACAGGCTGATCCGGAATTCTTCGGTTCGGAGGCTTTATGAAAAGACCAGGAACTTGCATGCATAAAGCAGTCATCCGGAAAATTCAGGGGCATGAGAAAAATGCAGTCATCGATTGTTTATAACCTATTACAGGTCCTGAGGCGATTGCGGTATTTTTTCGTATTTCGTTCGTTTCAGGACTTTACCATGATTCCGCGCAAGACCTACGTAGCCAATCTTGAGTTATGCCGTCATTATGTTGGCGTAGCTGGCGACATCGTAGAGTGCGGTACCTGGAAAGGGGGTATGATTGCCGGAATGGTCAGTATTTTAGGAGCGGATCGAGTGTATTACCTATTTGATAGTTTCGAGGGTCTGCCGGAAGTCAAAGAAATTGATGGTCCTGCTGCGAAGGCATGGCAATCCGATACGAATAACGTACACTATTTTAATAATTGTTCGGCGGAGGAAGGGGATGCCGGGAAGGCGATGACCCGCTCCGGGGCAAGGCACTACCGTATCCGCAAGGGTTGGTTTAGTGAAAGTATGGAGACATTTTCCTCACTCAATGGAATTGCTATTTTAAGATTGGATGCCGATTGGTACGACTCCACCATGGTTTGTTTAGTTCATTTGTTTCCTAAAATCAACAAGGGCGGTATTTTGATCTTAGATGATTACTATACCTGGGAGGGATGTTCAAAAGCAATCCACGACTATCTTTCTACAAATCAACTTCCTTATCGAATCCAATCTTACCGGGGTATTTGCTATCTCATAAAGAAATAGAATATGGTCACGTGCCCGATAACCAATTCTACCCGTGTACGGCTTGTTGAAAAAATAGCGGTAGGAAAAATAGAAGGTTACTATGATCTGTTCGGCATTGAGACAAGGGATATTTTCGATGGAATCAGGTATGTGCTGAAGTATCATTCGATTGACAGCGGGTATTATTTTTTTTATCCATTCTCTATTCAAGGTCCCGCTTCCCTTTATGAAAAGCTCGAAAAAATACAGTGGTATTACGAGGAACAAAAGTGGGAGCACATTAAGGCGCTTGAATGGATCGGACCAGCGGATCGTGTATTGGAGATCGGTTGCGGTCAGGGATCTTTTCTGTTGTCCATTAGAAATAAATATGGCGGCGACCCTGTTGGATTGGAACTAAACCAACATGCTGTTGCTGAGGCGGTCTCCAACGGGCTGAAGGTCTATAATAGAGACCTGGCTGGTTTTGCTCTTGAACACGGTGAAGTCTTTGATGTGATATGCCTTTTTCAGGTGCTGGAACATATTGCCGAGCCGGTCCAGTTCTTACGGCGGACCTTGAGCATGTTGAAGCCTGGGGGTAGGTTAATTGTTTGTGTACCCGACAATGATGCGCTCATCAATCAGGACAAAGAGAATCCTTTGAATTTGCCGCCGCACCACATGGGGATGTGGAATAAGCCATCGCTTCGATTTCTTGGTAAAGTTTTGCAAATCGATGTTGACGTACTCGAGCAGGAGCCCTTGCAGAGGATTCATGTCGATTGGTATGTTCGTACTTTGCTTAAGAGGATCGTAGGAAGGCGGATTTACTTCAGGATAATTTCAAAGACGAACATTCCACAGTTTGTGGCAAAAAAAGTGCAGGCAATGGCTGGAACGATTCATGGACACTCGATATTATCCGTGTACAGAAAATGAATGTCGTTCATGTCAATACACATGATTCAGGCGGAGCCGCCATCGCAGCACATCGACTACATAAAAGTCTGATCCCCGATGAGGTTAATTCCCGATTCCTTGTTCTTTTTAATTCAGGAAAATTCTCCGATGTGGATACGTTTTCACCACGGAAAACAAGTTTCTTATTTAAAAAAGCAAGAAGCAAAATCCTCGGAAATTCAAGTGCTGAAATTCAACGATTTCTTTTGGAAAACAGGAATGTGGAGATGTTTTCATCTCCTGATACGCTTTATGATTTGGCGACCAATCCCATCGTCAGGACAGCGGATATAATCCACTTGCACTGGGTTTCTAATTTCCTCGATTATCGTACTTTTTTCCGGAGGGCCCGAAAACCGATTGTATGGACTTTCCATGATGAAAACCCTTTTATGGGAGGCTGTCATTATTCCCACGACACTCAATTTTTATCCCCGTCGTTGATGGACAAAGAAAGAGCTTTCCGGGATATAAAAATGAGTTCATTGAAAAGCATAAATGCACTCGACGTCATTTGCCCTTCCCATTGGATGAGACAAAAGGTCGCGGATTCTTTTTACAGGGACTGCCGAATCCATACCCTATTTTACGGCCTGGATGATAAGGAGTTTACCTATATAGAGCGGGATGAAGCCAGAAATCGATTGAACGTGAATTCTGAACATCTGGTTTTATGTGCCGTAGCGGCAGACTTAAAAACCTACCGGAAAGGCTTTGATCTTGTGCTGAGCGTAATGGATTCTATTTGCTCAAATAATAAAACTACGTTGCTGCTTGTCGGAGAAACGCCTGAGGTTCCGTTACCCGACAATGTAATCCGGATCGGGAAATTGGACGACAGGACTAAATTGAATTTAGTTTATTCTGCCTCCGATGCTTTACTATTCCCAAGTCGACAGGACAATCTTCCCAATGTACTACTTGAGTCTTTATTCTGCGGCACTCCCGTACTTGGATTTTCCGTCGGAGGTGTACCGGAAATTATTCAGAATGGACAAAATGGGCTCCTCTCAGACACCGTCTCCGCACAGTCATTTGAAAAATTAATAAAGGAGTTTTTGGTCATAAAGGATACGTTTAATAGAAACGAAATTCGCGCAAAGGCTATTCAGAAATTCTCTGCTAAGAATCAAGCAGAAAGGGTAATAAAGTTGTACAAGGAAATCATTAACAATTCCAGGCCCGTAATGTGAATACCCGAAATGATACCTTGAGCGTGCGATAAGATGTCGTATATTTGATGTTATCCTCTCAACATGCCAGGCCTCAATTGGGAGGCAAGAGCGAAGAACCCGGCATATTACTTTTCAACCCCAAATGTTTCAGACGCAACAAATACAGGGTAATGGGCGGCCTGTTGAATATTGGATATGGAGAGGTTACTAAATTTCATTCAGATGATATTCATTGGCACGTATGAAAACAGGTTTTCCTTCCACTAGCCCGATTTCCATAATCCTCGTCATTACTTTAAACGGTTTTCATTTCTTTCCTGCAAAAGCCCAAAACCCGGTGGCCAATTTTATCGCTCCTGCCAGTGGGTGCCTGAATCAAAACGTGGAATACAAGAATACGTCTGCGAATGCAGCGACCTATGTATGGGATTTTTCATTTAATGATTTGAATATCCCCAGCTCCACGCAACTAACCACGGCCGTGCCCGGTCATAACATTCCGACTGGGATCACACTTATTTTTGACACCGATAGATGGTATGGGTTCTTAATGAACCGGGATGGAAATAATATTTTCCGGTTCGACTTTGGCGATGATCTTGAAAATGTTCCCACGATAACGGATTTAGGTAATATCAATGGTATTCTGAGCGGACCTCAAAATCTTGAATTTGTCCAGGAAGGGGGTATATACTATGGAATAGTAACGAACTTCCTGGGAGGAAATCTTATTCGACTGAGTTTTTTGTCCGGGCCGGGGGCAGCGCCTACCGCTCAAGACCTGGGTAATTTCGGGGGAGCGATACCGCACCCTCGTGGATTGGATATTGTCAACGACAGCGGCAATTTCATAGCAGCAGTAGCCAGTTTTGACGGCAATAAAATAAGCTTGATCAACTTTGGAAATTCAATAACGAACAACCCGACCTCCGG
>DATHFS010000018.1:0-2589 GCA_035317975.1 Cyclobacteriaceae bacterium
TTCATTTTTCAAAACCTCTGCCGGATTGGACCTTGCCACTTTCAAGGTCTGGGAGCCGATCATGACAATAGCAACGACCATGACCACCGTCACCCCGGCCAGCAGTTCGGTTATCCCGATCGGTACGTGGTAGGCGAAGTTGTTCAGCACGACGTTGTTGAAGAATAGATAGGTCGCGGGAATAGCCACTAATGAGGCGAGCGTGAGCAGCAAAAGAAAACCCCTGCTCAGCAGCAAGATCAAAATCCACTCCGAAGCACCCAATACTTTCCGGATGCTGATCTCTTTTAACCTCGTTTCCGTGGTAAAGACCACCATTCCAAACAAGCCCATAGAGGCAATGCTGACAGCAAGAAAAGCGAGAAAGCCAATGACCTTGATCATTACGGAGAATTGGCTGTACGCTTGTTCCAGTTGCTCGTCGTAGAACGTGGCATCAAGGGGATGGATTTTATCAACCTTCCGCCAGGCTTTTTCAATGGCAGCCCGTGTTGAGGACCAATCCGTTGAGAAAACTTTAACATTGATGTAACCGGAAGTCTTGTCGGTCGTGTTCCGGAACACCATGGGTTTGATGCCCTCCTCTACGGTCTCGTAATGAAAATCCTTGAGCACGCCTACAATGGTTAATTTCTTCTTGTCTATCGTAATGACCTCAGCCAATGCCTTCTGCGGATCCCGTTCGCCGATATCGAAACGCTGAAGGAGCTGTTCGTTCACAATCGCTTCCGTTTCTTCCGCCTGTTCCGGTTTTGGATTAAAGTTTCTGCCGGCCAGGAAAACGTGTTGATGCAGAGGTAAATAGTGTTCATCAACATGGTTTTCCCACACAGAAGCCGAATCATCCGCCCTTTTGTATTTCATGTTCGAGCCAATAGCACTGCCCAGGCTGGTGACGATGAGGGATCTCGAAATCTCCTTTACCTCCGGTAGCTCGGACAATTCTTTTACAACAAGATCACCGTTGGTGCCGTTGAGTCTTAGATTGAGGATATTTTCTGTGGTAAAGCCCAGGTCGAAGGTGAGAAAGCCCTTGTATTGGTTGTAGCCGATCAATGTTGCAGTAATGAACATGAGGGAGAAGGAGTATTGGAGAACGATCAACGCCTTGCGCAGGGTCACACGGCGAAAGAGCTGGAGCGACGACGCATCTTTCAAAACCCTGATCGCATTGATCCGTGAGAAGAACAAGGCAGGAATAAACCCGGCCCCCACACCGACCACCAGGGCGAAGGCTATAAAATAAGAGATCAATTTGGGCGACAGTTCAAGCGAAACAAGGTCGTCCACA
The DNA here is from genome assembly GCA_035317975.1 of Cyclobacteriaceae bacterium. GTDB lineage: Bacteria > Bacteroidota > Bacteroidia > Cytophagales > Cyclobacteriaceae > ELB16-189. The sequence goes on from DATHFS010000018.1 coordinate 1,292, forward strand.
AACCGGTGGAGCGAGACAAACTGAATTCGCAAAAACAAAAACAACAGGAATGAAAAGGCCAGGGCGAGTAAGGCGATGATTACCGATTCCGAAATAAACTGCCCCAGGATGTGACTTTTGACGGCGCCAATAACTTTGCGAATACCGACTTCACGCGAACGCCGCAATGAACGCGCGATAGAGAGATTGGTATAATTAAAACAAGCGGAGAGAATGACCATGAACGCCAAGCCTCCCAATATCCAGACGACAAGCGGCAGCATGGCAGTGCCGATTTGATTGGTCAGGTGCCTCCCCAGCGCAATATCTTTCAGCGGTTGAAGGGATAGAGTGATTTTTCGATTTTGAATGGCTGCATTTTCTGTTGCACTCACCTTATCCAGGGCGATTTGAACGCTTTCCAGCGTGCCGTTTTCGGGGAGGAGGACATAAACATAGTTTGAATAAATGCTTTCCCAATTCAGAAACCCTCCATCGTCATTTGGTTTCTTTAGCTCCAACGTCGAGAAAGAACCAAGGGCTTCGAATCGAATGTGAGAAAGTTTGGGAATATCTTTCATGATGCCGGTAACGACATAATGTGATGTGTCAAGTGTGACCGATTTGCCCAGGGCGTTCGTTGTTCCAAAAAGTTTAGCGGCTGATTTTTCCGTCAGCACTAATGAATAGGGCTCTTTTAATGCTGTGACAGGATCGCCTTGCACCAGGGGAAAAGTAAATACCTTGAAGAAGGACGGATCAGCCCATAGCCCACCCACTGGCAGAATCGTTTCGCCGAAGGCAGCATCACCGCCAAACCCGTTACGGAGAAGAGTCAGTTCTTCCAGACCGGCTACCGACTCCCGGATCTCCTTTCCTCCCTTCACAGAGGTCGATGCCAGGTTCATAAGGGGTTGATCGCGTCGTTGATCTGCCGTGATGACGCGATAAATCCGGTCTTTCTTTTCATGGAAGTTGTCATAGTCAAGTAAATCAGAGATAAACGCGATCATCAGCAATCCCACCGACATGCTGACCGCCATGCCTATAATGTTGATGAAGGAGAACAATTTATTGCGGACGATACTACGCCCGGAAGTTTTAATGTAGCTGCCGATCATAATCCATTGGATAAAGAGGTCGAGGAATTTCGGTTTTCGTATTGTGTAGGATCTGAAAAATTTAAAGACATCGAGGATGTAAATAAAACGCGACCGCCGGGGTCCTTTCGTTTTGAGGTTGCGATCAAAATATTCATTTAAGTCGCCCTGCAGATCTTCCAGCAGTTCAGGGCGACAATACCAGGACAGGAATCGCCG
>DATHFS010000019.1:0-3468 GCA_035317975.1 Cyclobacteriaceae bacterium
GATAGTGCTGTTCACAGCATCGCTGGCGTGCCTGGCGCAGTCCAAGGAGATTCAGACCCGGCCTTTTCAAATCCTTCGGGCATACGGACCTTTCCGGTTAACGCTGGTTGAAGCCGATAAAGAGAGAATTGAAATCGTCAGCAGGGGTATAGACGAGGATGACATTGTGATCGATTCGGACGATGGAGAACTCGATATGAAACTGCGCAGCAAGCACTTTTGGGATGACTGGCATGACTCCGGGTCACGCCAGCAGCGCTATGTCAAAGTAACGGTGTATTTCAAAAAACTGAAGAAAATTGACGTCCAGGCAGGCGCCACAGTAGCGTCCGATTTCACCATTTCCTCCCCTTCCCTTGTGTTGATCTCCAAGATGGGTGCTGAAATGCGGCTTGACGTCAAGGCGAACGAATTGGAACTGGATTCCGGAATGGGTAGCGATGTACACTTAACCGGGACGACCGAATACGTCGAGATTTATTCCAAGATGGGCTCGACGATAAATGCCATTCACCTGAAAAGCGAGAAAGCAATGGTTAAGGCCTATATGGGGTCCGACGTGTCTGTCTATGCATCCAAAGAGCTTGACGCCTCAGCAGGCTTCGGAGCCACGATCAATTTTGATGGAGATCCTTCCGTTCGCAACACCTCCCATTCCTTCGGCGGCGAGACCACTGCTACAAGGCGATAAGGTCAAACCCAATTATCTCTTGCCTCCGCGGCGAAATTTCTACCGCAGAGGCGCAGGGACGCAAAGGAGGCGCTGAGAAAAGAATATTTGGCCAATTTTTTTTACTTAGTAAGGGCTCCATCCATTAGCACAGGGCAACGCGCTTTGCATAAAACAAAATCAGGGGCCGTCCGATAAAACATAGTTTGAAAAAACCAAATTGCCTCTGCGCCTACTTTGCGCCTCTGCGTCTCCGCGGTTTTAACACGGAGACGCACCCCGGGATAACCCATTTTCGCCTTCCCTCCCTCCTGCATAACATTTTAGCCGAATTTAAAATCGCCCATAACGCGTGATTTTAAAACTTACCAGTTTTGACAATATTTGTACACAACTTGAAACAAAACTTATGAGAAAAATTGTACTGATTATTATTGCCTGGTTCAGTTTGACAGGAGCCAGTGCACAGCAACATGTTATTACCGGGAAGGTCAAGTCCACGGAGGATGGCCTGGAGCTGCCGGGTGTGTCGGTCGTCGTGAAGGGTACCGCCGTCGGGGCCACCACCGATACGAATGGCAACTATACACTGGACGTACCGGCGAGTGGAACGACGCTGGTATTCTCCTTTATCGGAATGGTTACCCAGGAAATTGAAATCGCCGGGCGAACCACGGTTGATGTCTTTCTGGCAAGCGACGTCAAACAGCTTTCCGAAGTCATGGTCGTGGGATACGGAACGCAGGATAGAGAAAGTATAACGGGATCCATTACACGCGTCAAAGGATCTGACATTCAAAATCTGCCCGTAACCACGTATGAGCAGGCCTTGCAGGGAAGAACACCAGGGGTCCAAATTTCATCAGCAAGCGGTGAGTTGGGATCGGCCGTCAAGATCAGGGTCCGGGGGGCCTCTTCCGTAACGGCCAACAATCAACCTTTGGTTGTCATTGACGGTTTCATTGTAACGACGACGGATCAAACCAATTTTACCGATAACAATACGTCCAATCCATTAGCCGATCTTAATCCTAATGATATTGCATCGGTGGATGTATTAAAGGATGCTTCCGCGGCTGCCATTTATGGTTCGCGGGCTTCCAACGGCGTTATCCTGATTACTACACGAAGAGGATCGCAGGGAAAAACGAAATTCAATTTCAACTATTCAACCGGCACGTCACAGCCAACTCACTTACGGACATTTCTGAACAACACCCAATATGCCGAAATGTTCACGGCAGCTGCCAAAAACTCGGGATACCCAACTGATGCGGCTGGTCTCAACACGGCATGGGCGGATTATGGAGGAGGACCGTATACCGGCAACGGGACATTTACGGACCTGGTTGGCCGCGGTACAAACGACAACTGGAATAAGGCCGCATACCGAACCGGCAGAATATCGCAATATGATTTATCGGCCTCAGGGGGCAATGAAAAAACGAAATTCTTTACCAGTCTGGGTTACCTTGATCAAACGGGGATCATCATCCGGAATTCATTAAACCGCTTTAGTGCCCGGTTCAACCTTGATCAAATCGTAAATGATAAACTTAAGTTTGGCTTGAGTATTAATCAGGTGTATAGCGTGAAAAATAATGTTCCTGAAAACAACCAGTTCAATAGTCCGCTGGAATCCAATGCCATTGCTCCCATTATCGCGATGAGAGACAGAACCGGAGAGTATAACGATAGCACATACTATGCTAATCCATTCCGGGCAATAGCGAATTCCAAAGACAAATCAACCCAGTTTAGAAATTTTTCAAACCTGTATGGCTCCTGGGACATCGTGAAGGGGCTTAATTTCCGGAGTGAGGCGGGAGTGGATGTTCTGGCTCTCTATGAGTACGGATGGCAAGGTGCGAAATTTCCGGTCTCGGCCGGTACACCGTCTTCCGGTAAATATGGAACCTCCCGGGTCATCAACTATAATGTGAATAACACGTTCACCTATTCAAAAGAATTGAATGAAGTTCATTCCTTTCAGTTGTTGGTCGGGCAAAGCCTTCAAAAGTCTACCGCCGAATCGGCCTTCATTCAAGGTCAAGGGTTACCTACCGATAACTTTCAATACCTGGCCAATGCCGCTCAAAACACAGCGTTCAGTTCGTCCCTCACCAGCTTCTCGTACGTTTCTTATTTTGGAAGGTTGAATTATAAATTCAGCAATAAATATCTGCTGTCCGCAAGCATACGAAACGATGGGTCGAGCCGGTTTGGCAGAAACACCCAATACGGTTGGTTCCCTTCCGCGTCCGTCGGCTGGATCCTTACCGAAGAAGGGTTTATCAAGGACCTTGGCATCGACAGAGCTGTTAATTTCTTTAAACTAAAGGGGTCCATTGGCAAAACCGGCAATTCAGAGATTTCCAATTTTGCTTCGCGTGGACTTTACAGCAGTACATTCTTTGGCGATCGTGCCGGCTTGTATCCCACTCAAATTGCCAACAATGACTTATCGTGGGAGAAAACCACACAAACTGACGTGGGGGTTGAATACACGTTGGCGAACAACAGGATCAGTGGCGGTGTGGATTACTACATAAAAAACACAAATGATCTGCTGTTGGCATTACCGCTGGCCTCTACATCGGGCTATAGCTCAACATTGAGGAACCTTGGGAAGATGACCAACAAAGGCTGGGACATTTATTTGAATACCCGGAATTTAGTTGGGAAATTCAAATGGACGACCTCTTTTAACATTTCATTCTATAAGAATAAAGTGACCGATTTGAACGGCCAGCCGATCCTTCCTACAGGAAGAAGTCTGAACGCCGCCCTCGTCGGTC
>DATHFS010000020.1:0-2504 GCA_035317975.1 Cyclobacteriaceae bacterium
ACCTGGGCGTCAGTCTGCTGCAGCGGGAATTCCCCGACGTGCGAGAAGTATCCATGGAAGTTCTGAAAGTTTTTTATGATCTCCTTATCAACCTGTCTATTCGAGAACTCCGTCAGTTCATCAGGGACTTCGTTGATATCCGATCGGGAGAAGTGCGTTGGAGCAACGTTCCTCAAAACTGGTATCAAAGACTAGGAATCAGAGTTCCCGACACCCTTGCTGAAGAACCAATGATTGAAGTGAGAGGAGAGGCGGCGAGTCCAGCGATCTACGCCCGCTACAAACCTGAATCAATAGGTAAAGGAGCCAAGGTCGCCGCTTGAAATCACGCGGACTGCAACTTAGTTTCGAAATACCGTTTCGCGCCGGGTGAAATTGGGCCGGTTTTGCTGTCGCTAGCTGCAAACTCCGATCATCCGTTGTGAGGTTTAGGATGGCCAGTAATTCTACGGAGAACTCACGCGCCGACGCTGGAAAGCAGATTATTTCAGACGAGGCACCATTCCTTCTTAAGGGCCTGGTCATCATTTTGTTCTTAATCGTGGCCCTTTATCTTGAATGGCCTAGAGAGCGCAAACCAAATCTAAACAAGTGCGATCTCTTCGAAAGAACCGACCATGAGATTCCAGGGGAAAGTTATGCTAAGACGGTAGCATTCGGGTTTCATAGTGTGCGAAGCCGTCGAGTAACCATAATTCCGCTTAACGCTCAAAGTGTACCGTCCAAGGTGCTAAAAAATGTTTGTGAACAGCGCCACTACCTTGCCAGACTTATTGAAGCCCTTAGTGCTTCGGGCGCTACTGCGATCGTGATCGATAAGTTTTTTGATCCTGAGTCATGTGATCAAAACGATCCGCGCACAGCTGATTTAGTGCACGCGATACAGATTTCATCGGTTCCCATAATCATCGGTGCTGCAACTCACGCGCCAGAAACAGATCCTAAACACGCTTGCCTGATTTTGAGCGGTTCATTAGACTTCGGCAAAAAACTGGACGCAAGGGGCGATGCCACCGAAAGATCCGCTGTCATTTGGGGTCTAACACGTTTAAACGTTGATCTCAGAAGAATACCTCTGAAGTGGGTACATTTATCCTGACGATCAGGCTTTCAATGACCGCAAAGACCCAAATGATGGCCACATCGGAACGCTCTCTTACGTGACGGCATCTGTTGTTGACAAAGGACTAGCGAATGAAGCCGGGTTACGTGAACTTCGGGGAGCCGACATACACCCGTTTACAAGCTTCATTGCACCTAATGAGATGACTCTTGCCCGTCCTTTATCACTCCTATGCTCCGGCGCAGATAAAGCCGACATTCAATCCAGGTACTCCCTCGATTGCAGCCGAGAGACTCCCGCTGAGAACAGTCTAGCTGGGCAAGTTGTTTTGATCGGGCAGGATTCTACAACTGACCAGCACCTCCTCTTCGGGCAGCAACTACCAGGATTTTACTTACAAGCAAATTACATTGAGTCTCTTTTGGATGGCCGGTATCTGAAACCAATTGGAGGACGTTGGAATTTAATCATTTTTATACTCTGGCTGGGCGGATTGTACTTGTTATTTTGGATTCAACCGGAGAAAGCTTTACTGATAGGGGCGTTCAGCGTCCTTTTTATCAAATTATTCCTCGTGCCATTCATGGTATCAAAAGGGTATTACCTTGATTTATGGGTATTAGAACTGGGATTGATCGCTTTGCCACTAAAATACATTGAATCACGAGGGCATCTGATCATCGAGTCATTCCGTAAGCTTGGGAAGGAGCACCAACAAAATGAAAATAAACAGAACATCCATCGGCCAACTTAGGTGCAATATCCAGTCGGGCATGACGATTGCGGTCTGGTTTGCAATAGTAGGCTTGTTTGCAAACGTCGCTCAGGGACTAACAAAGAATTCGGAATACGGATCACAAGAGCCAGCGCCAAAGGCAACACCGGCGCCCACAGCACAGCCGACTCCTGGAGGTGAAGGGGGAACTCCAGGCATGCAGGAACGAGGGTCTGCTAAGGCCGCGGAAAAAGGCAAATCCATGAGCCTGACTGGCTGGGTCAAGGACCAGGACGGCAAAACGGTGTTTATTAACGACAAAGATAAACAGGCCTGGAGCATTGCCAACCTGGATGCCGTGAAAGGTCATGAAGGCCATCACGTAAAGGTCAAGGCCAAGTTGAACGAGGCCGACCATTCCCTGAACGTTGAGAAACTGTCAATGATGCGCAAGGGCAAGCAGACCGCCGAAGCGAAACAGAAGGAAGAAAAGAAATAGCAAGGAACAATCAGCGCGGCTGAGCTTCCAACCTATACGATGGTACTATTTCGCACTTGATTCGCCGGTGGCAATCGGCTAAAGTAAGCTAGCCCCGAGGGGTGAAAGCGCCCAGATCTTTGAAAATTGAGAATCAGCAGTCCGCAGTTAGCATTCAGCCAAATTGGACCCCGAAAGAACGAGAAAAAGGAGCTTCGACAGCCTTGTGACAAGACTGTCGAATGTCA
>DATHFS010000021.1:0-3674 GCA_035317975.1 Cyclobacteriaceae bacterium
AGTTGCGCCTCTTATCTTCTTCCGCCGTCTTTACCAACTTACCATGCATGTTCAAAAGCGCCATCGCCAGGACATCGTTGCGATAGTTCTCATCGTATTGAGCGGTGAGTTCGCCGTTTCCCACTTTCTCGGCAAAACTGGCAGCCGTCTTCACACGTTCGATAAGGTTATTCAATGCTTGCTGGCTTCCGCCGAATTCATCTACACCGGTTACTTCTGTTTTATCAGGATAGGTTCCCTCCGCTAATTGGACAATGTTATCCTTAATCTGGGTGGTGCTTCTCGTAAAGTTATTGGAGAACATGACCGCCAGTACCGTACCCATGATCAATTGAATCAATACCGCTAATGCGATCAACACAATGGTTCGATTCACTACTTCATCAATAGATATTTTGGCGAGTGAGGTCATCTTTATGGTAATGGGATCGAGCTTGTCCACTGCCGTTTGCAGTTTGGCTAAAAAACCCTCTTTTTCGTTCAGACCAATCGCCATTTCGGCTTCGACAATTTGATGGAACTTGGCCTGGTAGAGGTCAATGTTTTTCATAGCGTCATCAACCGCTCCCTCTTTCTTGGCTGAAAGTGAACTTTTTAAATCCTCGATGGCAGCGTTGAATTTCTCTTTGTATTGAAGGTCCTTTCGGAGGAAAAAATCCTTCTCATGTTTTCGCAGTTCCAGGATCAAAGACTTATCCGCCACATTGTCTTTTTCTACAGCGTGGATAGCGGCGCGCAATTCACCTTCGTCGCCCCAGTCCTTAAAGCCTCTTTTCCTGATTTTTTCAACAAGGGCATAAAACGTTTCGGTGTATTCGGTCAGGTGATTTTTGGTTTCCGCCAATTCCTTGGAAATATGGAGGGATTGCACTGTTTTGCTGGCGCCAAGACTATCCAGGGTCAGTTTTAACGGGAGGTCAAAGCTTTTGAACATTCGGAAATAATTGCTTTCGCCCTTCTCGAAGAGTTCCGGTTTGGTAAGATCCCTCAGAAGAAAGTTTTTTTCGGCGCGTCGCAGTTGCAACCTTCTGATATTGACATCGTCAAAAGCGACATTGACGGCCTCATAATCAAGAATTTTATAAATGGAGTAAATACTCCAACCGGATAACAAGAGCGATAAGAACAAGACTGCGCCAAAGGCGAGCAGCAACTTGGTCTTAATGGTTTTAATCTTTTTCATAGAGAATAATTATTAGTTTAGAAACGTGTCTATTTCTTAGACAAATCGAAATTGTAATTTGCTTGAAGGAGCAGCCCTGTATTATTTTCCTGCCTTGCGCCATTGGACTTGATCAGCATCTGGTAAAAAAAGCCACCCTGTATTGCGAGTTTTTTGGTGAATTGATAACCCGGCCCAATAAAAACCCGGTTTTGGTCAGGTTTATGAAAGGTCACCGACTTTCCCCAGCTCATGAAAATTTCATCCCAAATGCTGATGTAGTACGTTTTGGGTTCAATCTTTTTGTTGTTCAATGGGATATTCACAAAAGCACGGTAACGAATGCGGAATTGCTTATTGTTAAAGCCATTGTTCACTACTTCGTCATTGAAACCCATGGAATGGGTTTGGATAAACCGTTCTTCAAACCGGAGCCGGTGGTTTACGGCTGCCCGGGAAATTTGCTGTCGATACACAACCTGCTGCCATAGTGTGCGCTCGTTGTTAACGAACGATGCAGGTTGTTTACCATACAGGTAATTCCACGTATAGGCATAGGCGAACGGCATAACCGACAGCTTCTTTGTTACAGCGTATTCAAGACCTGCACGAAGCACATGTTGCATATTCCTGCATTCCACCAGGCCCAACTGCTCTTCCACGAAGAGACTATAGTTCGGTTTAAGCTTGATGGTGGAGCTTATGAAACCCCATTGAATGGATTGCTTGACAATCTGCCTTCCGGCGGGTTGACCTTGAGCATGACCTGCTATGGCCAGATAGCTAAACGCAAGGCTGAAAAGCAGTTTACCGGCGCGCTTCATCCTCGATGAGGTTGCTGTTTTTGGACTGGATCCTGGCCTTTGAATTAGGTGGAAATACTTGGTTGACTTCATTTTGTACGTTGTTATGGGTCAAAAGTCCTTTAGTCAGGGCGGGATTTAAACCGCGAATTAGCAAGTGGGCGCTTAAATTGAGCAACCGGGGGTTGCATGTGGGTTACCTGGCCGTTTGATTCTTATCGATCTGCTCTTGCAATTCAGAATGTATTTTTATTTATTTGCTTAACAAAATATAAGGATATGCACAAGGAATACCTTGGTGAGTTTGAAGAATTGATTCTGACGATGGTAGCGGCGTTACAAAAAGATGCCTATGGAGCGGCCATTGCAGCCGAGATCGAAGAGAAGTTGAAAAGGGACGTCAACCTGAGTGCCGTGCATGTGACCCTCTACCGTCTGGAGGACAAGGGGTTCATCAAGTCGGCTCTGGGGGGAGCCACCCAGGAAAGGGGCGGGAGGCGAAAGAGAATCTATACCATCACCAGCGCGGGAATGGCCATGCTGCGGGCGATGAAAGAGACGAGGATCGATTTGTGGAAGATGGTGCCTGAACTTAAAATGGCTACAAGTTGACTGTTGCCGTCTGACTGGAACTGGCGACCGGAAACCCGCAATGATCACAAATTCAGTTTGGATGTAGAATACGAATCCAAAAAATCACAGTTCAGATAACCTTCTAATAATCTCTTTTAACCGTGGTCTTCATCGTCATCTCTTTCACCAACCGATAAAGGAATTCTTGCCCTTCGTAGAAAGCATTTACCCCGATCCGCTCATCTTTTCCATGCGCCCGGACATCACCGGCTTCACTAAAAAGGCCCGAAACACCATACGTGGGAATTCCTGCATTGCGAAGGTAGAGTCCATCGGTGGCTCCCGTGGACATAGAAGGAATCACCGCCACACCAGGCCATAGTTGCTGCGTGATCCGTTCAATCGGGCCCATGACATCGGGATTTAACGACGAAGGCGAACTTGGTTTAGCCGGTTTAACAGGGGTGACTGAAATTTCCTTATCGGCAAATACATTGATCAACAACTGTTTTATTTTATCAGGATCTTCTCCCGGCAATATCCTGCAGTTGACGATGGCAGTAGCGGTTTGAGGCAAAGCGTTTTCCGCATGGCCTGCATTGACCATCGTCGCCACACAGGTCGTGCGCAGCAGGGCATTATAGTTTGGCATCTCCGACAGGCGCGCGATGGCATCGGACCTGGGTGGAGCTTGAATGACTCCCAGCATATCTTCCGCAAGCTGGCCGGTCTCCAGTTTGGCTGAACGTTCAAAATAGATCCGCGTACCGTCGTTTAAGTTCACCGGGAAATCAAACTTAGACAAGTTGTCAAGAGCATGTGCCAGGTGGTAGATGGCGTTGTCTTTACGGGGCTGAGAGCTGTGCCCGCCGCGATTTTTGACTTCAAGTTGAAAACTTTGAAATACTTTCTCGCTGATCTGAACCCGGTTCAGGATCTTTTTTCCTTCTTTTGCCATGCCTCCTCCTCCTTCATTTAGTGCATAATCAGCCTGGATCAGGTCCCGGTGATTCTGCAGGAGCCAACTCACTCCGTTGAAATCGCCCCCTTCCTCATCGGCAGTCAACGCCAGAATAATGTCCCGGTCCGGAACCGCTCCCTCTTTCTTCATGCGGATCAGGTTGGCCACAAAAATA
>DATHFS010000022.1:0-4194 GCA_035317975.1 Cyclobacteriaceae bacterium
GGGAGCGGTGCTGGGTAAAAAAGAGTTGATCAAAGAGGTCAGGTTCTTTGCGCGTCATACGGGACCATCGATGTCACCTTTTAATGCGTGGGTACTGTCGAAGAGTCTGGAGACCCTGGCCGTGCGGATGGAACGCCATTGCCAAAACGCATTGTTGTTGGCTCAATATTTAGAAAAGCACCCGGAGATAGGGAAGGTCAAGTACCCTTTTCTGCCTTCCCATCCCCAATATGCTCTTGCCAAAAAGCAAATGCGGTTAGGCGGAGGGGTTGTCTCGTTTGAGATCAAAGGAGGAATAGACCAGGGCAGGAAGTTTCTGAATTCCTTGAAAATGCTTTCACATTCATCCAACCTGGGAGATACCCGGTCGATTGCCACACATCCCGCGTCTACCACCCATTCCAAACTTACCGACGAAGAGCGCGCCGCGGTAGGGATAACGCCGGGTTTGGTGAGGATATCGGTTGGATTGGAGGAAGTTGGGGATATTATTGGGGATATTGGGCAGGCTATTGAGAGTTCCAAATAGTTGGAATGTACCAATTGGTAATCGGTGATCGGTGATCGGTGGGGTTTAGCTATTTTGAACCATTTGCCTACTCATTTAGAATTCCAAATAGTTAGAATGCAGCAATTGGTAATCGGTGGATTTGACCATGTTGAACTATTTACCCCATTCATTTTCTATTTTGGCGAAAAATCGGTGATCAGTGCCTGTTCGTCAGGCCAGGAGATAACCACCGATTACCGATTACCGATCACCGATCACCCTGCCAGAACGTACCGCGAGCTATTTATTTTTAAGTCTGGTTGATTCCTAATACGACGGCATAGACGGAAAATCGGTGATCAGTGCCTGATCGTCACGCGACAAACTACCAATTACTGATCACCGATTACCGATCACCCTGCCAGAACGTCCCGCGAGCTATTTATTTTTAAGTCTGGTTGATTCCTAATACGTCGGCATAGACGTATCAACCTCCTTCGCCCACGCCAAAATCCCCCCTTTCAAATTATACAGATTAGTGAATCCATGATTCTTCTCCAGCCAGAGGATGATGTCGCCGCTTCGTCTGCCGCTGCGGCAATGGACAATGACCTGTTTGTCTTTCGCGATCTGATCGGTGTGATGCGGCACTTCCGACATCGGAATTAATTCGCCCTCCAGGTTGCAAATGTCGTATTCGTGGGGCTCGCGAACATCAATAAGTTGTATATCCGCTTTTGAATCAATGAGTCGCTTCAGTTCTTGTACCGTAACTTCTTTCATGCTCCAATTTTGTTTTCGTGGCAATTAAACCACAAAAATGATCACAATCTGCCAGACTTTTTATTTATTTTGCGTGGAGGATGACAGCACGTAAGAATATTTCTTCGGGAGCGAAGTGGGAAGATATCGTTGGCTATTCGCGCGCTGTGCAAGTAGGGAACACCCTTGAGATTTCCGGAACAGTAGCGATGGACGAAAACGGAGTCGTAGGGAGAGGCGATTTCTATCACCAGGCAAAATTTATTCTTCAAAAGGTAAAGGGCGTTTTAGAGCAAGCCGGGTTTGAACTAAAAGATGTAGTGAGAACCAGGATTTTCGTTACGGACATCCGTCATTGGGAAGAAGTTGGAAAGGCCCACGGAGAATTCTTCGCCACCATCAAACCCGCCACCACGATGATCGAAGTTAGTTCGCTGATCGATCCTGATTACCTGGTCGAGATCGAAGTGACGGCGATTAAGTCTTGAGTTTGAATTTTTCACCGCAGAGGCGCGGAGGCGCAAAGTAGGCGCAGAGATCAAAATATTATTTGGCTGTAAGCGCAGGGACTCAACCCTCCAAGCGCTTCAATGCCAGCGCTGCCACAGTTTCCCCGATGGACAACGATGACGTCGCGGCAGGAGACGGCGCATTGCAGACATTGATCGCGTTGCGTTCTTCCAGGATCAAAAAGTCATCGACCAATCCACCCTGGCGATCGCAAGCCTGAGCACGCACTCCTGCACCCCCCGTCTCCAGGTCGTTTTCGTGAATTTCCGGAACAAGGATTTGAAGGGCTTTGGTGAATGCAGCTTTAGAAAATGACCTGTACATTTCTCCCCATCCGGTTCTCCAGTATTTCCTCGCCACCTTTTGGAACCCAGGCCATAAGAGTGTCTCGGCCAGTTCGGAAAGGCGGATGTCGGTTTTTTTATACCCTTCGCGCTGAAAGGCAAGCACCGCATTGGGACCGGCCTCCACACCACCTTTGGCCATGCGTGTGAAATGAACTCCAAGAAAGGGAAAGTTGGGATCGGGTACCGGATAGATCAGATTCTTTACCAGGTATTCCTTTTCCTTTTTAAGCTTAAAATATTCACCCCGGAAGGGGATGATCTTGATGTTCAGGTTTTGAACGGTCATCCCGGCTACCTTATCGGAATAAAGCCCGGCACAATTGATGACCAGCCCGGTGGTATAACTCGCTTTTTGTGTAATGACGACCGTCTTGTCCCGGTTGCTTTGGATATCAATCACCTGTTCGCCCAAATGAATTGCCGCCCCGGATTGCTGAATCAATTCGCCGTACTTTGCAGCTACAATCTTGTAGTCTACAATCCCTGTCTGGGGTACAAAAATTCCTCCCAGCCCGGTCACATGAGGTTCGTAGTCCTTCAAGTGTTCCGCGGAAAGCTTTTTCAGGTTTTGTAGTCCATTTTGCTGGCCGCGTATATAAAGATTCTCCAGCAGGGGAAGCTCGGCCGGCGAGGAAGCGACGACAATCTTTCCACACAGTTCAAATGGAACGTTGTGTTCTTTGCAAAATTCGACAAGCAAATGATATCCCCGTATGCAATTCGTGGCCTTCAGACTCCCCGGTTTATAATAAAGCCCGGAATGAATAACCCCGCTGTTGTTGCCCGTTTGATGCCGGGCCAGCGCATTTTCCTTCTCCAGCAACAGCAGCCTCAATCCAGGTCTTTTTTTCTGAATCTGAAGGGCGGTGGCTAACCCAACAATACCTCCCCCAACTATAATAATATCGTAATCCAAAATTTAAAATTTAAAGATTTAAAATTATCTAAAATTTAAGATTTGCGGGACCTTAATCTTGAATTTTAAATTTGAATTAATTAAGCGTGGATCGGTTTGATTCTTACGTTTAATGTTTGCTCGACAATGACCAGGTGATTCTTAGGAATCATGGTCCAGTTGGCATCGTCCGTAAGTTTCTCGGAAACGACCAGGACGGCATGATCGTCGTCTTCCGGTGCGAACATGCGGGTGATGCCATCTTCGACGACGAACCGGCTGCCCTCAGAATGGTACAGGGTGAGCGGTTCTTCTTTTGGGTCGGTCACGTATCGCGTGCCCACTAGGAATAATCCATTGGTAACGACCATGTTAAGATAGGCTTCTTCTTTAACGCCGCACTCGGACATCATCTTTTTGAGATGACTGAACGTGTACTCAAATGCATCGGCGACGGCATCGGCGCTGATGATGCTATGATTCTTAAACAGGTAGTTCAGGAGAAACGCAAAGATGTGCTCCGAGTCCGTTTGGCCTTTGATCCAGTTATACAGTTCATCACTAAGGGGTTCCCGGATTTGTCGTTTAATCAGGCCGAAGGTCTCCACGCCTCCGTTGTGCGCCATCAACAGGTTCTTGTATTGAAAAGGGTGACAGTTGGATTCAGAGACATCGCCAACGCTGGCCGCGCGAACGTGGGCCACCAGGCAGTCCGTTTTTATCCGTGGCGCCAGGTTGCGCAAGTTGCGGTTGTTCCATGCCGGGTTAACCGACACAAACGTAATAGGTTCATCATTCAATTCGGGCACATACCAGCCCACTCCGAAACCGTCTCCATTGAGAGGCTCTTCGATCTCCCTGGCGTGGAAGCTTTGGTTGATCAGCGAATTCTTAGGTTGATACAGGAGTTTGTCAATGACAATAGGAGTGCCTTTGTAGGCCATCAGTCTGCACATAACGATTAAAGTTTTACAAAAGGTAAATTTTTTCCCGCAGAATCCCCGGAAAGGTTTCCCGCAGATCGCGCAGATTTACGCAGAAGTGCCACCACGATTAAGAAATGAAACCTCAATACCCCGCCGAACTGTGTCTGACGAAGCTGCCTCAGCGTAGTCAGAGCGCCTCGCGTAGGTGAGGGATGACATTATAGAAAACGTAGCCGGATACCCTCTGCGTAAATCTGCGAGATC
>DATHFS010000023.1:0-2244 GCA_035317975.1 Cyclobacteriaceae bacterium
CTTCCGCGTTGAAGTATTCAGCCAGTGTAAATAGGAGTGATTTAGAGAGCGCGTAGGCTATAACGTTCTTTCCCTCTTTTGGGATCAGGGCGGGACGTGCGCCAACCAATACGATCCGTCCGCCCGTTGGTTGCTTTTGCATTTGAAGAAAGACCTGGCGTGCGGCAAAGTAGGCAGTCTCAAAATTCAATTCGTACATATTCTTAAGACTCTCTCCATCCGCCACCTTTATTCCTCCGGCCGCAAAACCACCAGCCAGGAGCAAGGCGCCGTCAATGGTCTTATGTTTGGTAATGATTTGGCTGATGACTTCATTTACCTGCCCTTCGTTCCGTAGATCGGCTTCGACCGTTTCCAAATCGCCGGCCGGGTCAACAGGCAGGGTCTTTCCGGGTGATACTGTGGCAATCACCTTATAGCCGGCGCTTATAAATTTTTCGACGGTTGCTTTTCCTAAATTTCCGGAGGCCCCGGTAATGAGCACAGTCTTTTTCATAGTATAAGATTCATTTTAATCATTAAGATCACAAGAATCACAGTTCAGACAACTTTTCCGGCACCCTGTAAATCACGGAATTAATATTAATTCCCGCACCCACTGCGGCGAAAGCGAGCAGGGCATTGGGATTCAAAGAGTGACCATTGAGTTGACCATGGCTCATCAAATCATACAGTGTGGGCAGGGTGGCAACCGAACTATTTCCAAGCCAGGAAATCGACATCGGCATAATGTCGCCGGGCAACCTGTTGGTACCGCATAATTCCGATAGTTCTTTGAGGATAGCCTCATCCATCTTGTTATTGGCCTGATGGATTAAGAGTTTGTCAACATCGTGGAGGGAGAGGCCAATTTTATCCATACTGTTCTTGATGACCTGGGGCACATGCCTTAGGGCCTGCTCATACAACTTCCGTCCATTCATCTTAAGGAAAAGATTATTTTCCGGGTAGTGCGGGTTGGACGATGGCCCCAGGTGCAGGATGTAAGCATGGCCGTTAGCGAGTGTTTCAGTGTAGTGCGATAAAATGCCGACCGGCAGGGCACTTTCTTTTGCTTCCAGAATGACGGCACCTGATCCATCAGCATAGATCATGCTGTCGCGATCATGCGGGTCGGTGATCCTGGAAAGTGTGTCGGCGCCAATGACAAGGATACGCCTGGCGTCCCCCGACCGGATAAAATAATTTGCCTGAATCAAGCCTTGAAGCCAGCCGGCGCAGCCAAATGGAATATCGTAGGCGACCGTCCTGGGGTTGTCGATGTGCAAGAGCTGTTTGACGCGGGAGCCGAGCGAAGGAACACAATCCGTTCTCCGGTTGCCCTCTTTGATGTCGCCGAAATTATGTGCGACGATAATGTAGTCCAGTGTTTCTTTGTCAATGTTTGCCGAGAGAAGCGCTTTTTCGCTGGCATAAAAAGCAATGTCGGAGGCGACCTGGTCGTCGGTTACATATCGTCGTTCCTCAATTCCCGTAATTTCCCCGAACTTACGAATGATTTCTTCATTCGATTTTTCAAATCGCTTTCCATCCGGTTGGTAAAAAGTATGATTAATAAAATAGTCATTGGGAATTCTTCGTGAAGGAATATAGCTCCCGCTTCCAATGATGACGGCGTAACGCGTTTGGTCCATGGCGAAAGTTTAAACGAGACAGAACCAATAGCAAATCAATCGTCAACTTTATTTCTGATTAACGTACCATCGTTAGCTTAAAATTTATTACATCAATTTCAACCGATTGCCTTTAATCGCTCCAGTAAAGGCGGGTGTGAATAGTGAAAGAAAACATAAAGCGGATGAGGATACAAGTTGCTCAGGCTGTCGACGGAAAGTTTCTTCAGGGCCCGCGCGAGGGCCTGTCCGCTGAACGATTCCCGGGCAAAGGCATCCGCTTCGAATTCGTTTTTACGGCTGTATAGGGTCATCCCTAAACCTGTAATCCCTGAAATAGGAGAGTAGAGAATCCCGAAGGCCAGCAAATTCAGATGAATGGCTTGTTGACTTCCGCCGAGGGCCAGGGAAAGGGTGGGGTTAAAGACCATGAGGGAAAGGATATACAAAGTGAGAAAAATCTGTATTACCGAAAGAACGTATCCGGTGATCACGTGTTTTTTCTTAAAGTGCCCCACTTCGTGTGCAAGGACGGCGACGAGTTCTTCGGTTGAGTGGTTAGAGATCAGGGTGTCATACAATACGATCTTTTTCTTTTTGCCGATACCGGAAAAGAAGGCGTTGGCTTTTT
>DATHFS010000024.1:0-11345 GCA_035317975.1 Cyclobacteriaceae bacterium
ACTCGGCGATCAGTTCGGTAACCGGATCGGCCTTTACGAAACATACTATGAAAACGGAAATCTGAAATCAAAGTGCCGGTATGAAGTGAAGAGGCAAAGACTGGAGTCCACACTGGATTCAATTGATTGCATCATTCTTGAATTCAACGACTCGCTAGGCCATCCGATGGTGCAAAACGGAGAAGGTACCGTAGATGGCAGACTGGATTTTCTTGTAGAACACGGCAAGGTGGTAAATGGTCTCCGCGATTCCGTATGGACCGTTTTTTATGATAATGGGAAAGTGTATTGCTATGAAAGCTGGCATATCGGTCAATTGATCGACGGCATCAGCTATGACCCGGCCGGAACGGAGTATTACTATCGGGAAGTCAATGTCATGCCGGAACCGGTGGGTGGCTTTCAGGAGTTTTACCGGCGGACATCCGATAAAATAATCTATCCGAAGGATGCGCAAAGAAGAAGTATCGAAGGGAAGGTGATGGTAGAGGTGATGGTCGAAAAGGATGGGTCCGTCACGTCGCCGAGAATTGCAAAAGGAATTGGTTTTGGTTGCGACGAAGAAGCCCTGAAAGCCGTAACAATGTCTCTGCCCTGGGTACCCGCCAAACAACGAGGCCAACCGATCAACTATAAAATGATTATCCCGGTCACCTTTAAATTCAAATAACATGGACTCCATCCATTCAGAAAAAGCTCCCGAACCCGTAGGTCCGTACCCCCATGCGCGCAAAGCAGGCAATCTCCTTTTTCTTTCCGGTGTGGGCCCGCGAAAACGCGGATCAAAAGAAATACCGGGTGTTGTCCTGGATGAAGACAAAAACATCCTGTCCTACAACATCGAAGAACAATGTCATTCTGTTTTTCAAAATGTACGCTATATCCTCGAAGCGTCCGGTTCAAAGTGGGAAAACCTGGTGGACATAACGGTGTTTCTCACCAACATGAAGGGTGACTTTCCTACCTTTAACAAAATCTATTTGGAATATTTTAAAGAGAACCAGCCCTGCCGGACGACTGTAGAGGTGAACGCACTACCGACGCCGATTGCGATTGAATTGAAGTGTATTGCTACCCTGGATTAAAACTGCAACAAAGCGAAAGTAACCTTACAAAATAAAAAATGGAATGTCATCCCGGGCAAGCACAAGAACAGCTATGAAAGATAATAGAGATTTGACCCGGGACCCCGTGGCAAAGCGCACGAGTGCATTTCATAGCATCTTCTCCACCTTGATTGCTACGGGGTCCCGGGTCTCACTTCGTTCGCCCGGGATGACATTTCATAGTAAAGGAGGGCTCTATACAGAGAAACTTTCTCCACACCCACAGGTGCGGGATGCGTTGGGATTAATAAACTGAAACCCCTTACCATTTAATCCATCAGAGAAATCCAGCGTTGTACCAATCAGATACAACAGACTCTTCTTATCCACCAGGATCTTCACGCCCTTATCTTCAAACACCTGATCGGCCGGATTGATCTTATCATCAAAATCCAGATCATACATCAATCCGGAACAGCCTCCGCCTTTCACCGAAACGCGGATATTATGATTTTCAGTCCTGCCTTCTTCACCCAATAACGTGGTGATCCTCTGTTTTGCCTTATCCGTTACACTGATCATCGTTTTTTCGTTTTAGCTCTGCTCTAAAATTCAACCCCCAACAACATCACACTTAAACACTTCAACACCTTTAAGCTACCGGATTCAATACAACACTAAAAACCGTAATTGTGTTCCTGTCGCGGCCATAATATAATTTCTCCAGGGCATCCAAAATGTTACTGGCCCTGAAATAAGAAGTATGCAATTCCCGCCCGCTTTTGGCCACCCACTGAATGGTATAGGAGTTCTCTTTTTCCTTATAATTCTTTATGTAGCTCCACATTTTCTTCAATGCATCAACCTTGTCGGAGCCCTTCTCTGAGTGGAAAAGGAACGACTGGTTGTGCCGTGGGCTGATGGTGATCAAGTCCAGTTTCGTCCTCCCTTCCAGGATGCTGTATTCAAAAATGAGGTCGCTGGTACGCAAACCGAGGTAATCCTTGATCTGCTGCTGGATGCGGGCGGCTTCTACATGGGTATCACTGGCGGTCTCGATCATCACTTTTGGCATTTTTCAAAGTCAAACCTTCGGAAACCCTTAAAAGTTTCTCAAATTTCATACAAATTAACAAAAACCGTGCAAATAACTGCCTATGGATAAATTGGAACACATTGGAATCGCCGTGAAAAACATGGAGGAATCCAATAAATTATTTGCCAAACTGTTGGGTCGCGACCACTATAAAATAGAAGAAGTGCATTCAGAAGGCGTGCGAACCTCCTTTTTTGACTTGGGAAACATTAAAATAGAGTTGTTGGAAGCGACGTCGCCGGATTCCCCTATTGCCAGATTCATTGAAAAGAAAGGGGAAGGGATTCATCATCTGGCTTTTGAAGTAACCGACCTCCGAAAAAGTATCACGGAGTATGCTGCAAACGACTTTACGTTGGTTTCGTCCACTCCCAAGGCGGGGGCCGATAACAAAATGATTTGCTTTCTCCATCCCAGGTCAACCAACGGCGTGCTGGTGGAATTATGCGAATCCCGCAAGTCCCTTCTTCCTTAGGAATTGATAAAGACCCGACGGATAAAGCCATTGCCTGGTACCATCAGGTGCGCGTGATCCTACCAACTCTTTTTGGGATGATTGTCTCTACCGAATTGGATGTCGTTGTAGAAACGTTGCTTCTTCTTCCCCTCACTGGTAAGGTAGTAGGGCTTCGGCCCGCAGGCGCTAAAAAGGATAAGGGCCACGACAAAAACAACAGCGATCTTTTTCATATTCTTAGCTTGTCTGCACATTGATACAGGACCCTCAGCCCATCCATAAGGGTAATCCGGATAAGTCTTACTTTTGCGGGACTAATTGACCAAAATAGCCGGTGAACTACGGTTACAACCATGACGGAACAGCGCTCTGAGATAGCTCAACTTGGCGAATTTGGGCTGATTGACAGGATCAGCCGTAAATTTGGCCTCCGAAACAAATCTTCCATAACAGGCATCGGGGATGACACCGCTGTGATCGACGGCGGGGAAACCGGTGTCCTCCTCTCCACCGACATGCTGCTGGAGGGTATTCACTTTGATCTTGCCTATACACCCCTGCAACACCTGGGTTACAAAGCGGTAGCCGCTAACGTTTCGGATATCGCTGCAATGAATGGCAAACCGGAACAGATTATCGTAGGCCTTGGATTGAGCAATCGTTTTTCAGTAGAGGCGGTGGAGACCTTGTACGAGGGTATTCGAGCTGCGTGTGAGAATTATGGCGTTGATCTGGTGGGCGGAGACACTACGTCTTCGGCTTCCGGCCTGGTGATATCCATCAGTATCATTGGTAGAGCAAGAAAGGAAAAAATAACCTATCGCAGTGGGGCGAAAGCAAACGATATTATTTGTGTGACGGGAGATTTGGGCGCCGCCTTCATGGGCCTTCAGGTCCTGGAGCGGGAGAAGCACGTATTTCTTTCTAACCCCGAAATGCAACCGGACCTGGAAAAGTACCAGTACCTGGTGGGCCGCCAGTTGAAGCCCGATGCGCGGATGGACATCATTCATGAATTGACTGAGTTGGATTTAGTGCCCACTTCCATGATCGATGTTTCCGACGGGTTGGCCTCGGAAGTGTTGCACCTGAGTCGCCACTCCCACCTGGGCATGAAACTATTTGAAGATAAAATTCCGCTGGACAATATGACGTATGATACGGCGCTCGAATTTAAACTTGATCCGATCGTTATTGCGCTTAACGGTGGGGAAGATTATGAGCTACTCTTCACCATTCGGCCGGCGGATTACGAAAAAATAAAAAAACATCCCGATATCCATTTCATAGGACATACGCAGGAAAATGTCGGTGAGAACGTCATGATTTCGAAACAGGGAACGGTTGTTCCATTACGGGCGCAGGGATGGGATCACTTTAAATCGGTAGGGGTGATCGGTGATCGGTAATCGGTGGAGTGTACCAAATTACCAGTACACCACCGATCACCGATTACCGATCACCGATTTCAGTCCTCCGGGTAGGGAATAAATACAAATCGTGTGAACTCCTTATCCACGACAAACAAACAACAAAACTCATCCGGATCTTTGTAGGTATTCGTGAAGTCGGCCTCTTTGTCTTTTGCCACCAACTCCCGTTGTACAAATTCATCGAGAAAAGAAGCATAGTAGTTCCAGGCCAAATCCATCTCGCCTTTGCGAATGAGAAGTTGTCCGATGGGAATAGAATCTTTAGAAACGGGAAAAATAGGGTAGGCAAACCCGGCCTTACGGATCTGGTAGGAGGCTTCCTTGAGCGTGTCCGCCACTTTCACAAAATCCTGTGAAATGGTGCCGAGGTATTTTCCGTCAAGTTCGGGGTCGTTGAACACAGCGTATGAGATTTAACCGCTAAAATACAATCGCACCTGATTACTCGAGTAAATAATTTTGGATGTGAGTGGAATAAATTCCAGGTTATTGAAAATACTCACAACACTCCAGCCTCCGGATGTTCCATTAACCATTGATCCGCCCACTGCTGAAGGATTGGAAAGAACGTGCCAAATTCCTTTTTGAATTCTTCGTAAGACTCCTCCAAATCAACGGTGGCTTCCTCCATCAATGATTTATAGGGTGTCCGGCTCGCCATACCGGAGAGCGCCCGATTGATACCTTCTACCTGCGCATAGTTCACGAGCCAATTTCCCTGTATCATATAGGGTAGCATCTGCCTGACTTCATTCGGCAAAATAGCGTTGTGCTCCTGGATGAGAGCATACGTCCCGCGGGCAAAATCGGGAAGGAGCTGATCGTGATACTGGTTCCAGTTGCGGGCCAGGAAGTGGTCGTAAAAAACGTCCACAATGACTCCGGAATAGTGACGGTACTTAGGGCGCAGTCTGTCCTTACTCTGTGCTACCATGGGATGGTGGTCAGTAAAGTGATCGATGGCCCGGTGCATTTCAATGCCGGCAACAATCTCCGGCTCATAGCGGTCGTTGAGGGTACGCCCTTTCACAAAGTCGCCGATGAAATTGCCAACCATGATTTTGGTTCGGTTTCGGGAAAGGTAGAGATGGGCGAGAAAATTCATAGAAATCAGTCGGGCGCAACGGATGTATGAACGCGTTGCAGGTTATATACGGTAAGGTAGGCGAATTCGCTTTGATTTGTTAAAGGGATTTTCAATCTTCCCGTCAAATAGAAACGCATGGCAATTCCGCAACTCAAGTTACTGATCAATTTATCTCAGATTGACGGACTGGTAGCAGAAAAGGAAAAGAAATACATTACCAACATTGGCTTAGCCAACGGAATACCGCTGGCGGAGATCACGCCCTTGTTTGGCCAAAAACATGACTTAATTGTACCCGCTAACCTGAATGATCAGGAACGCTTTGACTATATTTTTAGCCTGGTTCAACTCATGAAAATTGATGAACGGCTCTACCAGGATGAAATACGATTTTGTTCCAAAGTGGCATCCCGATTGGGGTACGACCAAACTGTCATGTTTGATCTGATGTTGCACGTACGCGCGGTTATGGAAGCCAATGAAAAGGGGGCGTTGAGGCGGCTGACGGCGAAATACCTGAAGGGTTGAGTCTTACCTAACTATGAATAATATGAAAACAACTTGCCTTTCAACCATCCTGTGCATAAGCCTCCTGACAGGCTTTTCTCAGGCACAAAAACCGGCAACACCGGCTAGCCCTTCACCCCTTGTATACGGGGCGCCTATTTCTTTTAGCCAGGCCGAGAAAATAATGGCCGCCGCGATCCAGGAAGTAGCCAGGAATGGCTGGACGATGGCGATTGCCATTGTGGATACGGGGGGAAATCTGGTGGCGTTCCAGCGAATGGATAATACGCAGATCGGGTCGATTGAAGTTGCTATAGGCAAAGCTCAAACGGCTAATAATTTCAAACGGCCCAGCAAGGCTTTTGAAGACGTCCTCGCCGGTGGAGGAGCAGGATTGAGAATCCTTTCGCTGCCCGGGGCCGTGCCGCTGGAAGGTGGGGAGCCCATTTTACTCCAGGGAAAGATCATCGGCGGAATAGGTGTTTCCGGCATGCAATCCTCACAAGACGCCCAGGTAGCAAAAGCAGGTTTGAATGCGTTAAATTGATTCGTAATGGAGCGACCATTAACCTTGACCGTGATGAACCCGAGTCGACTATTACTCGGTTTTCTTTTTTCCATATCGGCCACACTAGGACTTTCTCAACGGACATTCATCCATTGCGGCAGCCTGATGGATGGCAAGAGCAAAGAGGTCCTTTCCCAGATGACGATCGTGGTCGAAGGAAACAAAATTGTTTCCCTCAACAAAGGGTTCACGCGGCCGGACTCAGCAGGCAACGTCATTGACCTCAGCAAAAAGACGGTCATGCCCGGTCTTATCGATATGCACGTTCACCTGGAAAATGAAACGAGCAAAGACGGACAATTAAAACGGTTTACGTTAAACGATGTGGATGTTGCATTTCAGTCTACCGTTTATGCAAAAAGAACCTTGATGGCCGGCTTCACCACGGTGCGGGATTGCGGAGGAACGGGTGTGAATATTGCTCTTCGCAATGCAATCAACCAGGGCGTGGTGATCGGCCCGAGAGTTTTTACGGCGGGCAAAGCGATTGCCACCACGGGAGGTCACGCCGACCCCACCAATGGTTCGCGCAAAGAATTGATGGGCGACCCGGGTCCCAAAGAAGGAGTGATCAATGGGGTTGAAGACGCCCGTAAAGCGGTGCGTCAGCGCTATAAAGATGGGGCGGACTTTATCAAAATAACCGCTACGGGAGGTGTGCTGAGTGTTGCAAAAGACGGAAGCGGGCCACAATTTACTCAGGAAGAGGTCAATGCAATTGTGGAAATGGCCAGGGATTACGGGATGATCGTGGCCGCCCATGCCCACGGTGCAGAAGGGATGAAACGGGCAGTGCTCGCGGGAGTTACCACGATCGATCATGGAACCCTGATGACAGACGAAATCATGACATTGATGATTCAAAAAGGGACCTTTCATGTCCCGACAATCATCGCGGGCAAGTCAGCCGCAGCGTATGCCAAGATCCCCGGCTATTATCCGGCGATCGTCGTGCCCAAAGCAATTGCCATCGGTCCCCGGATACAGGAGACTTTTGGCAGATCGTATAAACGCGGGGTGAAAATTGCCTTTGGCACGGATGCCGGCGTTTTTCCTCATGGTGAAAATGCCAAAGAGTTTGGCTATATGGTCGAAGCCGGAATGCCCGCTATCGAAGCGCTCCTTTCTGCGATGCAAACCAATGCCAACATTATAGGCATGGGTGACAAGATCGGATCCATCGAAAGTGGAAAATGGGCAGACATCATTGCGGTGAATGAAAGCCCCGTCACGAACATCAAAACCATGGAGAAGGTGACGTTTGTGATGAAGGACGGTGTGGTGTATAAAAATGAATGACCGGAGTCCGCACCACCCAGCCTGGCCCAAGTTTCTCTCGGGGCGATTTGGTTAGGCCCATTCCGGATTAGTTATTAGTCATTGGTCATTGGTGGTGCATTGTTAATTCTTAGTGTTCCCACCAATGACTAATGGCCAATGACCAATGACTAAGACTCACGACTTTTCCCTACCTTTGCGGCTTGAAAAAACCGAGTTGAACACTGGGAATGAAGAACATACGCAATTTTTGTATCATCGCACACATCGACCACGGCAAAAGCACGCTGGCCGACCGCCTCTTAGAGATGACGGGGACGCTAACCGACCGCCAAATGCATGCCCAGGTGCTGGACAATATGGATTTGGAGAGGGAAAAAGGGATTACGATCAAGTCTCACGCCATCCAAATGAACTACAAACTGGATGGAAAGGACTACATCCTTAACCTGATCGATACACCCGGTCATGTTGATTTTTCCTACGAAGTTTCGCGGTCCATTGCCGCCTGCGAAGGGGCATTGCTCATCGTCGATGCGGCACAGGGGATCCAGGCGCAGACCATTTCCAACCTGTACCTTGCGCTGGAGCACAATCTGGAAATCATTCCCGTGCTCAACAAGATTGATTTGCCGGCCGCCATGCCGGACGAGGTTACGGACCAGATCGTGGAACTGATCGGGTGCCCGCGGGAATCCGTCATTCAGGCCAGTGCAAAAGAGGGCATTGGCATCGAGGCGATTCTAAAGGCTGTCGTCAGCCGGGTACCCGCCCCCAAGGGCGACCCTAAGGCTCCTCTGCAAGCAATGATCTTTGACTCGGTATTCAATTCCTTTCGCGGCGTAGAAGTGTATTTCCGCGTATTCAATGGCACGATCCGGAAAAACGATAAGGTCATGTTTGTCAACGCCGGAACACAATACAACGCTGACGAGATCGGTATACTCAAGTTGGACAAGATTCCACGCGCCGAGATCAGCACGGGTGACGTGGGGTATCTCATCTCGGGCATCAAGGTCGCCAAGGAAGTAAAAGTAGGAGATACCATTACGCTGGTAGAAGACCCGGGGGAAGCGATCAAGGGATTTGAGGATGTGAAGCCCATGGTCTTTGCCGGTATTTATCCGGTGGATACATCGGAGTTCGAAGAGTTGCGGGCGTCGATGGAGAAACTTCAGCTCAACGATGCCTCTCTGGTGTGGACGCCGGAAACTTCGGCTGCACTGGGCTTTGGATTCCGCTGCGGCTTCCTGGGGATGCTTCACATGGAGATTATTCAGGAGAGGTTAGAACGCGAGTTCGGCATGACGGTGATCACTACAGTGCCTTCGGTGAAATTTACAGCGAAGCTTACCAATGGAAAGGTCATTGAGATCAATGCTCCATCTGAAATGCCTGATCCTACCGCCATCGATTACATCGAAGAACCTTTCATTCGGGCCCAGATCATTACCAAGTCGGAATTTATCGGACCCATCATCGGGTTGTGCATGGACCGTCGCGGGTTGATCAAGAACCAGATGTATCTTACTTCCGACCGGGTAGAGCTTACGTTTGAAATGCCGTTGGCGGAGATTGTTTTTGACTTCTTCGATAAACTAAAGACCATTTCGAAGGGGTATGCTTCCCTGGACTATCACCTGCTTGACTCCCGGGAAAGTGACCTGGTTAAACTGGATGTGCAATTGAACGGCGAAAAAATAGATGCCCTGTCGGCTATCGTCCATCGCAATAAAGCCCAGGAATGGGGTAGAAAATTGTGTGAAAAGCTGAAGGAGCTTATTCCACGTCACATGTTTGAAGTGGCTATCCAGGCAGCGATCGGGCAAAAAATCGTTGCCAGGGAGACCCTGAGTGCGATCCGTAAGAATGTATTGGCAAAGTGTTATGGCGGAGACATTTCGCGTAAGCGCAAATTATTGGAAAAACAAAAGAAAGGGAAGAAGCGTATGCGCCAGGTAGGAAATGTGGAGATCCCGCAGGAGGCGTTCATGGCCGTCTTAAAAATTGATTAACTAAACCGTAATTTATGGAAAGAAATTATGATGAAGTAATCTCCGATATGCTGATTCAGTTGGATCACATTGAACGAAGGATGGCGAAGGCGGATAAGCGAATGGATCTGACGATCAAACGCATGGTGAAGGCGGAACTACGGCTTGAAAAAGGGGAACACCGTATGGAGGTTTTTGATAAGAAACTGGAACGATCAATCAAGGACCAGCAGGAATTCAGCAAGACCCTGGTCCAAACGAACAGGAAACTGGAACAATCAATCAAGGACCAGTTGGAAGTCAGTAAGGTCCAAGCCCAATCGATCAAGGATCAGCAGGAATTCAGTAAGGCCCAAGCCCAATCGATCAAGGATCAGCAGGAATTTAGTAAGACCCAATCCCAAATAAATAAATATTTCCTGAATATCATAAAAAAGAATGGTCATAAATCATGAGAATAGTTAGCCATGCCAGAAACGTTACAAACAACATATACTCTTCTTGACGGCAAAAAAGTCTCTTCCGAAATCAAACAGGAGATTGCGGAGAAAGTTACTGCGCGTAAAAAGCATAGTAAGAAGATCCCCCATCTGGCCATTATTCTGGTAGGGGATGACGGCGCAAGCCAGACGTACGTCGACCATAAGGTGAAGGCGTGCAAGGAAGTGGGGTTTCACTATACGACCATGCGATTTGCCGACACCATCAGCGAAGAAAGACTGATGAAGCACATCGATCATGTCAATAAGGACGATGATGTGGACGGGTTCATCGTCCAGCTACCCCTACCGGCGCACATTTCAGTGGAAAAAATTACTGAAAAGATCAGATCGGACAAGGATGTCGATGGCTTTACCAACCATAACTTCGGAAGCATCATTTCAAAAAGTCCGTTGCTGTTACCCGCTACGCCCTTTGGGATCATGGAATTGCTGCGGCGTTATGATATTCAGACAGAAGGAAAAAACTGCGTCATCGTGGGGGCCAGCCGGATTGCAGGAGCGCCGCTCAGCATGATGCTCGTAGAGCAGGGCCATGCCACTGTCACGGTATGTCACAAGTATACTGTTGACCTAAAGAAGTTTACTGCCAACGCGGAAATTCTTATTGTCGCCGTAGGAAAGCCCGGTTTGATTACCGCTGATATGGTGAAACAGGGTGCCGTGGTAATCGATGTAGGAACAACCCGGGTCGAAAATCCTGACTCTCCCAAAGGCTTTTCGTTGAAAGGCGATGTGGATTTCAAATCCGTGGCTCCGAAGTGCTCCTTCATTACCCCGGTTCCGGGGGGAGTCGGCCCGATGACCATTGCCACACTTTTGCTCAACACATTGCGTGCGACCGAGAATAGAAATCCATAAGGTGGAGGTAACGTCAACGATTTCGCGGCAGACCCTTCCCTTGATGGAGGACTTTTACACGATCCAGGGCGAAGGCGCATACCAGGGACGTGCTGCCTATTTTATCAGGCTGGGGGGATGTGACGTGGGATGTGTATGGTGCGATGTGAAAGACTCCTGGGACGCTGCGGCACATCCAACCGTGAATGTTAAGGAAATGACCCGGCGCGCCAAAGCAAGTGGAGGAGAGATTGTGGTAGTCACGGGCGGGGAACCCACTCTGTATGACCTTTCCAGCCTGACAGCAGAATTGAAGAAAGCAGGATTAAAGACCCACCTTGAATCTTCCGGTGCTTATCCGCTCACCGGAGAGTGGGACTGGGTTTGCTTCTCACCAAAAAAATTCAAGGCCCCCGATCCTTCTTTTCCAGGTAGAGCAAATGAGTTGAAGGTGGTGATTTTCAATAAAAGTGATTTTGAGTGGGCGGAAGAATTTGCCTTGCACGTACCTCCCGATTGCCAGCTTTTTTTGCAACCCG
>DATHFS010000025.1:0-2040 GCA_035317975.1 Cyclobacteriaceae bacterium
CGTAGAGGAGGTGAATTGTGATTGTGAAGCAAAAAATACTTTTCCTATGTCCATCGTAACATTTAAACAGGCAGAGCCGCCTTTGAGCTTCCCGGTTACGGCTCCCAGAAGCGGCGTTATCGAATAGGAGAATCGTCCCTGTTTTGAAAATATCTTCCCGGCATACAATGAATAGGTCCCGGCTCCTTCATAATTATAACGTGCCTCGACATACCAGTTCGTAAAGGTTTGATAATGAATAATGGGCACCAGGGTCATGATCCCCTGCTGGGTGATATAGCAATATTGCTCAAACCCTCCCTGGGCCATCATGCTTTGCGCGAAACAGAGCAACAACCCCAATGCGAGGAGGTATTTAATTTTCATTTTCGATAATAATTAGTTCGGATGTCGACAGTTTATTCAACAGGTTAATGTCCTTCTTGTGCGGATTCCAATAAAAAAGGAGGACGTCAATCGGCCTCCACAACAATACCCAGCTAAAAATATCCAGGCTTCCGCCAAAGACGGCTTGTATCCGCTGATGCTCATCCAGGAGCATGGGGACAAGTCCCTGGCAGACCAATACCACCAGCAGACTAAAACCCAGCAATAACCAGCTTCGTTTTTTGAATTTATTGAACTCGTTTTGCCGGGCGATCTTCTTCAGCGAATAGTGCCTTCGGATCGCATACATGAGGGGCTGAGCGTACTGCTTATCGATTTCGCTCGTACACTTGAACTTGTAAAAGATCAAGGAATACCTTTTGGCGGCGCTGACCGACGCTTTAATATAGTCCTCCAACTGGTGACTGATTTGCCTCTTGTAGATCGGAGCGGGATCATGACTATTGAAATACGCGTTGATCGTTTCCATATCAACAGTCAGGAAAATATTGATCCTATCTGAAACTACTTCGCTCATAGGATCATGTTGAAATTTTGTCTTCTTATTGGTTTAACTCGGATAAACTCTCCAGTACATCCGTGGAAAGTTTATTGAAGAGTAAAATCTGCTCTTCCAGAACCGCACTCCGGATGTATTTCTCCTGTACGATCCTTGCTTCCAGCTCTTCCAGGAGAAGGTTTAACTCCTTGTCATTCACCATTTCCACTGTCGTTTTTGATTTATGGCGGCCCTTCAGAAAGACATCCGGGTTGTTTGACCGGGTGGCGACCTCCAGGGATTTCTGCAACTCCGCTATATCCTCCATCATTAACGAGACCAATTCCTTCTTAAATTCCACATCTCCATCGGTGTGCTGATCGAAGTCGATATGCAGCGGCCTCAGACTCTTATCATTTTTCATATTCCCATAAACATGTTTTTCAATTGTGGTTTGCAATTCTACCTGTTGGAGGGGCTTTGTGATGAAGTCAGTCATACCGGCATGAAAGGCCTTTTCTCTTGAATCGGTCACTTCCGAAGCCGTAAAGGCGATAATGGGTAATGTTTTGAAATGCAACCCGTCCATCTGACGGATCCGGCGGGTGGACTCATAGCCATCCATGACCGGCATGTCCAGGTCCATCAGCACCAATTCAAATGGTTTGCTTCCAACTAATCCAAGCGCCTCCTGGCCATGGTTAGCGACAGTAACCTCCATACCCCATCGCTGAAGCATTTTTACCGCTACTAACTGGTTTATCGGGTTGTCCTCTACTAACAATACGTTTATCATTTTATTCAGAACTTGTGTGATGCAAAAGTCGCAGATTTATCACTGCGGTAAATCAGGAGAAGCCTGATTTGGGTAAAATCAGGCTAGGTGTGGTCTGGTTGTGCCAGAAGGGTCGGTTTCGACCCTGTAATGACCGCTTTGATTGGGTTGCAAGGTGGCTGGGTGGAGCATGAATCCTCCCGGTAGGGGTATTCCCTGAGAGGGTTTGTTTACTTTGGATCTAGGTAGTTCTGTTTGAACTATTTGTCCGTTTATGGCTATTTCAACCGGAATGGTGATCGGTGATCGGTGGATTTTTGAAGGGTAATTAGGTTAGGCATTTGGATGTTGCTTTGGCAAAAATGCAAGGTCGCGAAGTCCCCCGGAATCAAAAATCAAA
>DATHFS010000026.1:0-6015 GCA_035317975.1 Cyclobacteriaceae bacterium
CCGGATGGACATTTCCTTGCTTCTTTTTTCGGCTACAAATTGTGTTCAATCGTGAACATCCATCGTCCGGAACGAGTATATTCAGCCCAACGTTGATTCAAAATCACTCAACCGGAAATTCGGTTTATCCATATCATTATGAAAAAAGTTTTTACCATTTTTCTGATAATTGCCCTATTCTTCCCTGGAAAAGCACAAAAACTCAGCACTGCATTTCAGCCTATTATAAAGGACACTCCGCCCAACATGAACGTCGTTCAACATACCGACGGAAACTACCTTGTTTATGGCTATTTCAACTATATAAAGGAATCGCCTTCTGGGTCGCTGATTAAGGTAGATTCCAAAGGCATTCCAGTAGCGGGTTTTCAAAAAATATTTACAGACGGCACTATTTCCATGGTCAGGGTACTGCCAGGGGGCAAAATTATAATCCTTGGGGACTACCGATACCTGAATGGAGTTCGGGTGCCGCACATTATCCGGCTGAACGAGGATGGTTCACTCGACACAGGCTTTCACCTGGACGTGACGGACCGCATTGATCAGTTTGTCGTGCAATCCACAGGTAAAGTCGTCGCAAGTGTCAACCTGGCACAGCCAGGTCCAACCCAATCAAGCCTTGTCCGTTTCGATATAAGCGGTCACTCGGATGCCACATTTACCTTCGGCTTGGCACCGGGACCTTTTAAGGCGCTTGCCGTCGATCAACATGACAACGTGCTGATCAGCTACGGTAATTATATCCGACGTGTAGTTGCCGATGGAGGAATCGATAACACCTTTACCGACGTTGACCTTACGCCATCGGACAATCCATCGTTGATCGCTCTCGAGCACGACGGGAAGATACTGGGTGTTACCGGGACCAATCCTTGGAAGATCCGGCGTTTTAACCCGGATGGTACCCCTGATAATTCATTCACCAGCGTTGACTTCGTCGGGGGCTGGATATGGAGCATTGTTGAAAGGCAAAACGGCAAGATCATGACGGCAGGTGGATTTACCAGTGTGGATAGCAATGAAGCCTATGCTGCCGAATTAAATGCGGATGGCACGTACAGTCAAAAAATCCTCATGCCAAATATAAATTTGTGCTACCAGGTGTACGAAGCCGCAGCTCAAAATGTCTTCGTCACAGGCGGGTTCGAGACGGTTAACGGTCTCACGAGGGCGTCTATTGTTATGCTTAATTCAAACTATGTGATCGATTCATCTTTCAACCCAGGCCTTTCCAGAACACCGAGTTATGCCTACCCGGATATGGTGGCAGTCCAGTCCGACGGGAGGGTATTGGTGGGGGAGCTAAGGGGAGGGCTGGGCGCCGGAAATGATCCTTCAAGGCTCACTCGGTTATTGCCGGACGGCTCGGCCGATGCGACGTTTCAAGCCAGTATGATTGATACCGCGCCAGATTGGCCCCTCGTACATACAGTAGTCGTTCAGGATGACGATAAGATCGTAGTGGGCGGGAATCGAGTCTCGCCGTTAGCCAGTACCGCCTTGGCTCGCTTACTTCGTCCGGCGTTCTTCGGAATATCGGTTCTGGCCGAAGTACAATCTATCGTAGTTAAGAATGCCAGGATCTATGTATCAGGATTTTTTGATTCGTTCGACGGTCAATCCTTTAACGGATTTGTCATTCTGGATCAAGACGGACGGTTGATCAGTCCACAGCAAAACAGTGTTCCGCCCAATTCTTATATTATTGATATTGCCGCACAGTCGACAGGTAAGATTGTACTGGTAGGAAAATTTCCAGTGGGACCAGGAGACAACCGCAATTTCATCCGCATCAATGTCGACGGGTCCTTGGACAATAGTTTTCAGCTAACTGCATTGCCCGGGAATTTCGTGGATCTTGATGTAGATGATCAGGATAATATTCTCGTTGCCGGGAATTCGATTGACTATCAAAATAACGTATTAAAAAGGTTCACTCCGGACGGGGTCGCCGATAATACCCTGAACTTCGGGGCCGGGTTCATTTCGGCAGTTCCAACCAATTTGGTCACCGCGCATTTTGTCAGTGTCCTGCCAGGTGGTAAAATTGCCGTTGGGGGAGACTTTGCCGGATACAACAACGTGTCTTCGCCAGCCTTCGTGTTGCTGGATGGGCAGGGTTCGCTCATTCCGGTTGAGGATCCATTTGATTCGGCCACTGTCGCTCTGTCAGGAGCATACAACAAGAAATCCAACATCCTGGCGATGACCGGATATTTTGAGCAAGACCATGCACAGATTATTAGTTCCGGTGCAAAACTGGTGTTCCCGATAATCAGCAGTGTATCTGATTTCAACGCGCACGCTACGTCGGAATCTTCGATGGAATTAAGTTGGACCGGCTCGTATTCCGGCGCCGACCAGATCGTAGTAGAACGATCCACTCCTGACCAATCCAATTATGCCAAAATCGCTACACTCCTGCCAAGTGTAACTTCATATCAGGCGACTGCGCTCAATGAGGTTACACCGTATTATTTCAGGATCACCGGTGGCAATGGCGGGTATGCAGGTACTTCATTGGAGGATCACGACACTACGGCGATTGCCCCCGAGGTTTCTTTGGCGGCGACCGATATTACTACAAGTTCGTTTACTGCAAACTGGAATTACCTGGCCGGAACCGATTCGACAATGCTACAAGTATCGGGTGACAATTTCGCAACATTTGTACCCGGCCGAGAACATTTAATCACGAAGAGCGGCGCTAATTCAGTGACCGGACTACAGGATGGAAAAGCATATCAATACCGGGTAAAACGGTTTAGAAACGAGAAAGTCTCGGACTATTCCCTACCCATTACAGTCAATGTTATTACCGGAATGGAAGGCAGCAATGGGATGCTGGATGTGCATGTCTATCCTAACCCGGTCGGAGGAACCCTGATTGTGGACCTTCCAGGAAATAGTGTAAAAGGAACAGCCACCATTCATTCTGTTCGGGGAGAGCTTGTCGGAAATTATGCACTGGGGGAAGGATCCCATAGTAAGATTGATACGCATACACTTTCGCCCGGCATGTTTATACTGACGATTTACAACGGCGGATCTTACCGGAAATTCAAAGTTATTAAGGAACAGAATTAGTCCTTATGATTTGAAGCGTCATGACCATCTCCCCTGCTTCCCAAACGACATGCCATTGATCCCTTACTTTGTGACGACAAACATCCGAATTCTAAGAAGGTTCCTTCCATCGGAGAGGGTCTCTGATTCTTGATCCCTTCTGGAGATTCTGGTCTTGTCTATAAACTGAATCAAATTAGCCGGGACGATGGCGAGTCTGGGTTCATCCAGGTACAACTCAATGCAAATTGGGTCGAATGTAAAGTCGATGTGCGAGGGAGGTTTGAAATTGCCAATAACGTTGCCAATGGTAATAGTGTCGGAATGCGGATCATATTGATTGTTCTGAGAAAAACAATTCGTTTCTCCAACACCAAGAAGGATAGCGAGGAAGATGAATTTGTTTACACTGTTGGAATAAAATACCATAACAGACAATATCCTGCAGGAAATATTTTTGCTATGACTTTATTCTACTTTTCGCTTCGACGATACACCTCCGCCGTTCCACAGCATGTTCAAACTGGAGTAATTTCCGCTAGCGTCTTTTAAGAATTCGACGATCACATTTTCATCGAGCAGGAAAAGTGTTGATGAAACTGCCTTGAGTTGGAATAGCTCATTGTTTCGTTCGGCATTTTTACAATAGAACCGACCGTTGCTGACATAAAAGTCGAGACCACCCTCGTACACACCCGAGTAGCGTTGCAGGGTTTCGGGGCTGATCGTTTGGTCATTGCTGATGGCCTTCAGGTGATTTATTTTCCATTGAAAATTCTCCCGCTCTTGTTGGTTTGTCGCCGCCGCCAGTTGTTTTACGAAGTAGATTTCCTGCGCTTTTTCCAGGGCCTGATCCGCCGGGACAGCAATGTCGGGTCGAACACCAGTTCCCTCCCAGTCGGTGTTGGTGTAGGGATTCAGCGATCGGGCAAAGGGTATGTTGGCCACAAAGCCCTGACCGATGTTGTAGGAATCTGTTGGATGCGCCCCGCCGCCGGTAGTATCACCAACGATCGTGGCGCGTTTCACACTTTGCATACCATAACTGAAATCTTCCGCTCCCGAAAACGTTCCTTTGCTGGTAAGAATATAGACAGGTCCGGTAAAGGTCAGACTGTCGACATCAGCGGGATCAGCCCATAACGTGTGCGTCGTTCGTGCCGGCCTGTCGACAATGTCCATCATATGAGTGCGTGTTTTGAAGAAATAACTCTCAATTTGACGGACCATCTCCGGATCCCCGCCATGATTCTGCCGCAGATCGATGATCATGGCATCCGTGTGCCGGAGGAATGTCATGGCAGAATGTAAGGTCGGATTGGCGTCAGCAATCCTGCCGGTAAACCCATCGAACTTCAGGTATCCAATGTTGCCCTCCAGAATCTGAACCTGATCAAAGAAGAAATTTCGTTTCTTCAAAAATGCAGTTTCCTCGTTCCTACGGTCCTTTAGCAGAAGGGTATCTCCCGCTTGTTCTATCGCAAAACGGGGATCATACCGTACACCCATGTGGGGATCGCGATGTACTTTCTGCAAGTCTTTCCTGAGTTGATCGCCGAGTTCAAAAGGGTTGGTGATCCGGGCATAGGCTCCTTTTTTAAACTGGCTTTTCAAATAGTCACCCATGATCCTGGCTTCATCGGGATAAATATAATAGCGGTGCAGCGCGTTGCTGATGGAATCAATCAGCAACCTGGTCTGCTTTGCATTCATCGCCGGTAGCTTGGTATCCTGAGCAATTCCAGGCAATGCCATGGTTGCCATGAGGAGCGCGCAGAGGGAAGAAAGGGTAGATCTTTTCATGGGAATATGGCGTAAGTTTGCCGGTATAATCACATTGTCACAAAGAAGACACGGAAATCGGACAGTAATTTTCGATCGAAGTTTCCACCAGGCGAAAGTATCAGTTCGCGCAGGGAACAGGCGGAGACACCAAAATGAAAGTGCCTGCCCCGATTTTTATCGGGGTCATCCCGTGCCACGCAGTAGTGTTCTATGAAATGATGAACTATCATGAGCCCGGATCCCCAATAAGTTGCAGGGCACTTGGATAGAAAGCAAAGCTTGTGATTGACGAATGCCAAGCACGTGCCTTATTTCATTGAAAAGTGGCAGCCATTAAACGGGGATCCCGGCTCATGCGCCAAGCAGCATTTCATTGATGACGGGTGCGTGGCCGGGATGACCCCGATAAAAATCGGGGCAGACCGTTTCATTTTGTGATTTCAGCAAAGAACTTCTATTGCTGCGTGATCGGCACACTTACCTGTGTTTTATCCCAGACCAAATCCATTTTTACTCCCGTAGAATCGGTCCCGAAGTTGATCGTGAATTGTTCGGTTTCCGCCGGAGCTGCGGAAACGGGCACGTCCACTTTAACGACATCTAATTTATAGTCTGGCTGATTGACGGCAAAGTAAACACCCAGTTGACTGTTCAGGGAAATCTGGAATGAATCGGCCCCGGGCACGGCATACATCCGATAGCTGCCGGCATTCACCGGTTTGCCGGCAAAGTTGACGTTTTTACTGAACGTGATTTCCGTGGCGGCATTGGCACCCAGTCTCCAATACTTACCATAAGGCTGCAGCGCGCCATCTTTCTCTTCTCCAAAAATAAGCCTCCCTTTTTTATAGGGTTGGCAATACACCACCTTAATATCCAGCCCCCGATCGCTAAACTCAGTGGTTTTTGCGGGGCTTTTCTTGGCTACAACCAGTGCAGCATAGAGGAAAAAGGCAAGAAGGGCCACGAGGACAACACCTAAACCGATAAATATTTTCTTTTTCATTACTGTATAGTTTTATTGACAGGTAATATACAAACTTTATTGAATTAAGTTGAGCTGTCTCATGAGCAGCGTGGCATTCTTCGTGACGGATACCCCCGGGCGGAGTAGGTAATCAAAATGAATTTCAGAGTCAATGATATAGCTTTCAAAATTAA